>PSRN01000041.1 GCA_003176075.1 Bdellovibrio sp. | reverse complement strand
GCGGCCGCGGGATCCGAGCGCTCCTTGAGAAAGAATTTTTTTTCTGAAACATCTGTAGTTTGTGAAACAGCTGAACTGGTTGAAATAGCTGGACCAGGTGAACCAGTTGATATTTCGGTGTCTATCGTATCTCGACTTGGCGAAAGCACTGAAACCCTCCATGGATGCTGTTCTTCAGCCAAGCAACCCGGATGCCAAGCCGTTGACGAATTGATCCCTTAACAACGTCGTGTTTCGTCGACCTCTTGACGGTGAGGTCAAAATCATGACGGTGAACCCTTGAATAGCGAATTGGATTTTTGGCAACAAAAAGGCTTGTGCAAGTATTAAGATGATGACATTTTTTAGTATTTTCAACAACTTAAGCAATTTTGCACGAAACTATCATTATTCGATAGTTTCGTGCATAATAGGTTTATGGATCTATTGGATAAAATTTTGGAGAACCTCACTTACGACACAGTAACCGATACCGAATTGACTGTACTGCTAAGTGGCACCCCAGCGAGTCGCTACAACCAAATCAAGCGTGCCCTAGCGAATGGGAAATTGATTCATCTTCGGCGGGGGCTTTACCAACTGGCAAAACGTTACCAGCGTAGACCGCCGAATGCTTTCGAAGTAGCGCAGAAGATCTATGGGCCTTCCTATGTCAGTTTTGAATCGGCACTTTCACATCATGGTCTGATTCCCGAAGCGGTTTATGGGGTCACAAGCGCTTGTCTCAAACGATCGCGAACATTTGAAACGCCGATTGGCGTGTATTCTTTTTCTCAAGTTCCCCGCCGAATTTTTTATATGGGGGTTGAACGAGTCGAAAAGGAACGGGCTGTCTATTTAATGGCAACGCCGGCAAAGGCCCTTGCTGATTATGTCTTTTGCAGGCACCAAACCTGGCCGGGCACCGGGGAGCTGTTGGAGAGTTTGAGAATCGAAAAGAGTGAACTTAAAATCAATCCAATTGAAATCGAGTTGCTGGCGAAAGAGTACAGAACGGCAAGAGTTGCTCATATGCTTGAAGGGCTAAGAAAGATGCAAAGTGATGAGCATTAAGATTATTCAAGAAAGGCTCAACCAATATTCATTTCAAAATCAGCTTCAAGAGGAAAATGCGCTGAAGGAGATTGCTCAAGAAATCGCTTTATCCGCTTTGTCTAGAGCAGGCTTCTTTAAAGTGGCTGCTTTTCAAGGCGGCACCTGTTTACGTATTTTATATGGATTGAATCGATTCTCCGAGGACCTTGATTTTGCACTCCAAAAGCCCAGTTCTAACTTTCGGTGGGAAACCTATCTGAAAAACATGAAGGCGGAACTGGAAGCCTACGGTTTTCAGTTTCAAGTTGTCGAACGCGATAAGAGTGGCGCAGTGAAAAGTGTGTTTCTAAAGGAGAATTCCATTGGGAACCTCTTACTGCTCAGCCATCGAAATCAAAGCTCCAGATTGATTAAAATCAAACTTGAAATCGATACCGATCCTCCCAAGGGCGCAAAGATTGAACAGAAGTATATCAACTTTCCCATCACGGTTCCGGTGATTTCCCACGACCTTGCAAGTTTATTTGCGGGGAAGAGTCATGCTTTACTCTGTCGACCCTACATTAAAGGAAGAGATTGGTTTGATTTCGTGTGGTACGTAAGTCGGAAAACTCCGATCAACTTTGAGCTCCTCTCGCATGCTCTAAATCAATTGGGGCCATGGAAGGAAAAAAGGGTTAGAGTTGATAATCGATGGTATGCAGAAGAGCTTTCAAAGAAAATCAAGAATACCAATTGGAACCAACAGAAAAAAGACGTGGAGCGATTCCTCAGACCAGAAGATTTAGATTTGTTGAACCAATGGAGAGCGGGATTCTTTCTCGATCGACTCATGACTCTCATTCCCACGTTTCAAGTGCGCGTGTCAGTTCATCTCAAAAACGGAAAAACGCGCTCATACATTGAAGGAGAGCCATTCTATTATGAAAAGGACCAAGCGCTGCAAGTTGGAAAAAAGGCCTTTTCAAAAACCAAAAACGTCGCGATGGTGGAGGTTTTTCAGTCAGGAATCGCCAGGCCCATCGGCTTTTTTCAATAGTCTGTAAAAGCACTACGCTTCCTCGTTGAGGCGGTGATTCATTGGCTTTGATTTGTACCCACTGACCGCCCTTTTTGACCGGCGAACCTCTTGCAGTTCGCGAATGATCGCCGATTTCGCTTCTTCAATGCAGGCCAGGATTTGCAGGTCCTGGTTGAGAATCTCCCGCACATATTGATCCTTCATGGCGAGGTGATTCATGACCTCTTCGCGAATATCCCGGTGGGGACGTTCCTCAATCGGAAGGTCTTCTTGCGTCTTGGCCAGTTGTCCGTCGATGTAGCGAAGCTGCTCAAGGATTTTTTCCCGCGTTTGGTAAAAGTACTCCAGGGAGTCGAATCGACCCTGCTTGAAACCGAGGAGCTCCGATTCATTCAAAGAGAAGAACTTTTCGAGGTAATGGTTTTTTTGCTGCAGCAATTGCACAATTCTCGTCATGAGATCCCCCTGCCCGTCTTGGGCATTGACCTTTGGTATTCACCATCAACCGGCTTTGGCCCCGCCGTTTTTAAGTGATTCTTCTTTCTTCATCTTTTCAACGGCTCCGATCCATCCTTCGTACAGAGTCTCAAGGACCTTGAGCGCATTCCGCAAGGGTTCGACGGTTCCGTTGATATTCGCTTTTGTGTACTGATCAGTGATAAACATATAAAGCTGTTCTAAATTCTTCGCGATGTCTCCACCGATTTTATGATCCAAGGTATTGTTGAGCTCCATGACGATATCGTAAGCCCGCCCAATGAAAGTGCACCGATCAGGCACTTTCTTTTCCTCCGCGGCCCTGATCGCCTGCTTGGTAAACTTGATGGCGCCCTCGTACATCATGAGCAATATTTTCTCCCGGCTGGCGCTGACCACTTGAGTCTGTTTGTATTTTTGATAGGGATGACTCATTTCTCAATCCACCTCACAGCGTGAGCGGCGAAGCCGCCACGGGTATCATTCCATTGCATCCGTGACAACGATCCATCAATCGCGTCAATCCATCCATCGGATGGCCCCTTTCATCTCTCAAGTCCAGTGAGGACTCTCATTGCGAAATCCATGAACCACCGCCCGCTAGCCCTTGGCCATCATTCCGGCGGACATGGCGTTGACTTGCGCGCCCTGGGAATTGATTTGGCTCATCTTTGATTCCAAGTCGGCAAATTTTTGTCGCAATTGTTCCTCTTTCTTTTCCAGTTGCTTCTCTTTCATTTCAATCCTTTGGTCGAAATTATGGATTTTGTCGGAAATCCCCTTTTTGCGAATGGCAATGGGTCCGTATTGGCTGGAAAGGATATCACCAACATCTCTCTTCACGGTGGGAACAAACCCTGTTTTCAATCGGTCGCCGCGAAAAAAGTTGGCGACGTCAAAAGGCGAACCGGACAATACTTTTTGAAATTTATCAGGATTGAATTGAAGAGTGCCTTGCCGGTTGAATTCGATCCCCAGCTCATTCATTCGTTGGATGGAGCTTTCCACTCCAAGCTGGGGATTTAGAATCACCCGGCGCAGGGTCGATTCCAGCGATCGAAGCATTCCATCGCCCCCCATGGGCCCCATGCGTTCATTGCCGTTTTTGTCCTTTGTAAGTTTGTGCTGGTTCTGAATAAATCCAAGGACTCCATTGTAGGCATCAACAAAGTTTTTGATCTTGCCGGAGACCGCCTCAATATCCTCTTTCACCTTGACCCGAACCGGTCGGCCGGGAGCGGCTTGCTTAAAATCCAGGTTCACGCCGGGGATGATGTCCTTGGCTTGGTTTTCGGTGAGTTCCATCTCAAAGCCATCGACCTTGATGATGGCGTTTTGCGCCTCCCGCGATTCATCAAAATAGACATCGCGATCGCCATCAAGCATGTAAATGGTTGGGAACTGGACTTGATTGTCGTCGCCGGTGGCAAGGCCAGTCACGAGCAGCTTGTAAGGATTTTCGCGGTCTTTTTTGTCCATGATGACTTGCCCGCGCACCCCGATGTTGGCGCTATTGATCGCTTGCGCGACGCCCTCCAGGGTGTTGTTGCGCGAATTGATGTAAACGTCTTTTCTGCCGTTGGGAGTATCGAAGCGAAGATAGCCTGTGCCGATCTGGGTTTTGTCCTTGTCCGCGAAAGCGTTTGAAACGGCCCCTGGTTTTTGCGCCAGGCGAACAACCTCGATTTGCCATTCGCCAGTGGTGGCCTTTTCCGGATCGACCACGCCGTCGATGATGTTCGGATCGCCGGAGATTAATTTATTGTTGAAAAACCCTCTTGTGCCAAGAAGCTCGTCGAGGTTTTTGGTGATACTTTGAACCTTCGTTTCCAGGTCCTCAACAAGTTTCAGCCGGCCCTCTTCGTCGGTTTTTTTCTCCTGCATTTGCTTGAGCGGAATGCGCTCGGCATCCATGAGCTGGTCAACAATGTTAGGGGGAAGGCCTGAGGCCATTCCTGTGATGCGAACGGGTCCCATGAAGCCATTGTCACACGGCGCTCAAAGCCGATGTGAGTCAATCGTTTGGACGGTCGGGGGATGACGGAGTCCAATTCAGTGACAGGACTCAAGTACATTTCAAGCACTTCTCGCGCACTTTTCGAGGACTGCTCGACCACTTCTAGAGTGCTTCTCGTATTCATCTACGCCGTTCGGCGGAGGAGTTGTCCTTTTTCGTTGTCGCCCACTGAGAGCAGACTCCACAACTCCTGCTCGGTGATTCGGCGAACAATCCTTCCGTCTGGCTCTTTGATCAGTACGAAGTTCCGGTCTTCCACCTGGACTCCTTCGACTGTCAGGTTGTGCTCTCGAATGATCGAGTGGCCGCGCAAGTGTTCCATGGCTTTTTTGAACTGCTCCTCGGACATCGGTGGGTGACGGTCTTGCGCCTCCCCCTGTGGCATTTGCCCGTTGGCGTCCCGATCCGTCGCGGAATCCGACTTAATCGCTCTCTCCACAGGGTCTTTCCTGAAGAGATTAACGGGTAAGATTGAACCCAACACGTTGCGGACATCCATTGTCTTCTGATCGGTCGGATCGGGGAGATACTACACTCGACTCCAAGCTCGACCGCTGGATTCTGGCCCATCCGCGAGTTCAATCTTACAGGCGAAACAGACCTCAGACAAATACCCCAGACAAATACCCCAGAGGAAGAGAATCCAAGTCGGTGCCTTCAGCGTGGCCGAGGCACCGCCACAGACTCTCCCTCTGGGTAGGTCGGTAAAAGGTGAGCTGGAGGACCTCACCGATATTAGCGTGGGCGGCGAAGCC
>PSRN01000192.1 GCA_003176075.1 Bdellovibrio sp. | reverse complement strand
AGCCAGCTTTTCTTCATCGCGGCAAAAGACGAGCCGGCCTCGGGAAGGAAGGCGGGCCTCTATTCCCGCGACGGCCAGGGCTGGCGTCTTCTGGTTCCAGGTCAGCTGATGCGCGACCGCTTGGGGGCGCCCCTCATCACCCAACTGTCCTTGGCGAAAGTGGACAACAACGCGTATGTCGTGACGGTCATCGATGGACAAGTGCACCTGTTGACAGGGCGGTCGGACGCGCGAGTTCCAGGTTCAAGTATTCAATTTGGCTCCAAAGAAAATCCCCTCATTGACGTCGGATCCATGCAGCCGCGCTTTCTGTCGTCCTCTGCTGGGACAAATAAGGCGCAGAAGGTCTCCATTTATCAGGACCCGCGGCTCACCGGCCAAGGTTCGCAACTTGTGATCGTATCGCTGCAATTGGATCAGGCGCACCTCAGTGGCGACGGCATCACGTTTGCTTTTGAATTGCTGCCAAGTCAGGAAGAAAATCAAGTTCGCCTCAATGGCCGTCCAATCATATTGGATTACAATTTTCACGAGCAAAGTCAGCTTTCGGGGTTCGTAGCCACGGACGGCAATAATAAACTTGTCTATTCATCAATTCTCGTAGAACAGGCCGAGAACGCCGATCTCAGGTCTTTTGGTGAAAGTCTTCCGAAGATTCAGAAATGGCTCCAGGGAGTCACGAGTAAAGCCCTCGAGGGAAGCTCTCCGGCGCAGTACCTCAAACGGGAATCTTCAAGTCGTGTCGCTTACAATACGACCGAAGGCCGCGTGGAGCGTGATCTGTATCACTCTCGTGAGGTCTTTACCACGTTCAATGTCAGAATAGAGCAAAAATATCTCGTCTCGCGCGGAGAGACCGAAACTCTGGTTCACATCGGCAACGAGAAGGTCGCTCTGGATGGTCAAATTGATTCATGGCAGGGCGCAAAGATGGCCATCTGGGACCTTCCCCATCGCGGGGAACTGATTTTTTCGAAAAATCGGGTTCTCTATGCGGTCGTCCGAGCGGACGATCGACTCTATCTGGCGGAACTGGGAAAATTGGCCGAGATTTGCCATTGCGACAGCCCAGGTGAACTGCCGACCGAACTGGTTTTCCGAAGCGTGGTCAGTGCCAAGAAAACTCCCATTGAACCTGGCGTGGTCATATTGAGTATGAAGTTCCCATCGGGTTCAGAAAGAACGGTGGCTGTCCGCCTCAATCTGCTGCAGGGTGACTCGCTCAAGAAGGTGGATTCTTACCTGCTTCTTCCCTTCGCGGTTTCGCAGGAAGAATTAAACCATCGATTGAAAAATGGCCCCGAAGAAATTCCGATCTTTGATACGACAACCCCCAGGCAGGAATCAGTCGCCGCCTATCAACAAGTCTATGATTCATCAAGGCCCCACGTGGATTTGTACAGCTCCGAGAGGGGAGGACTGAAGTACCGTTTTCAAAAACCGGCCCACACCATGTCGATCACCAAAGGGCTCACCTACGCCGAATTTTCGCAATTTCCAGGCGTCGAGAACCCCTCGGGCCTTTATTTGAACATTGAGGACAAAAAAATAACCGGCAATGAAAAAGACCGGGTGCTTGGTGAACTCCTGGTCAATCCGTTCCGGCCAGCGAGCGAGGCGAATAAAGACGTTCAGAATATTTTCGCGCGCGTTGATCTGACGGATCAGAAATCCGAAGAAAATGACGGCGAAGAGGACAGGAACGCTCCCCGACGAAGAATGTATTTGTTTGGCATTGATGCCGCCAAGAAATCCGGGCAGCGGGGTTATCAGCTGGTCCTTGCTGGACTCGATAGCGAAGGTGCTTTTCAAGTTCGCAACTTGGATTTGCCACGGTTTTTTCTGAGCAAATTGAGCGGACTGAAAAGCGCCGTCTTTGTTCATGGTCGCCGGCAAGATCGCAGGCATGCCTACCTGTTGCTTTCATTCGAGGTCACGGGTCAGAATGAAACCCGGACTGAACAATCCTACGTTGTTCAAATTGACGTTTCAAAAACCATCAACATGAAAAAAGTCGTGCCATTGGAAGGCGTGAGTTTATCACCTAAAGACGTGCAGGAGCGCGTCGGCTTTGACCAAGACGGGACCGCTTTCTTAAATCTCACGCCCGACCTCAGTGCCGAGTCATCCCAGTTTGCCGTATTCAATTTCAAACAAGGCGTTAGAGAATTTCCATCAAAGACGTTTGGTGGGGGCGGAAAAAAGAAAATTGAATTTGGCGGCCTGTCGGTCCGTACGTTGTTTGATGACTCGGTTGTTCGCTCCGCCGACAGCTGGCACGTGCTTCAGTACGAGGTCAAGAACAAGTATCCCTCACTCGGAAGAAGCAAGGATCTTTCCCAATTCGACAGTTTCATCACCTTGGGCCGGGAACTTGACGAGATGAGCTCCACCAAAAAGACACCCAAGAGAATGATTCTCGTGGTTCCTTCATCGTTGCGGGAACTGGTCTGGGATTCCATTCTGGCGAAAGGCTACAGCAGCCCCATCGATTACGGCGCCCGCAACCCCGAAGATGTTTTTGACCATCGGAACAAGAAGCTGCGCATCCATGTGGTGAATCCACAGAAGCTGAGTCAGGAGCAGGTTCTCGTCAACATTGAAAGCTTCGGACGGACGCAGGAGCGTGACGTGGTCGTTGCCCGAATGGATGAAGTGATCGCTTCCCAGAACGGGATTCCGAAGCCCGTTGAGAAACAGCATCCCTTCACCCTCAGTTATGTCCATGCCACCGGAGGCAGTGACCTGGACAGGGTCGCATCGACGAGCACGGCACTCTATCCTTCATTCCTTTACCTCATGGCGGCTGGCAGGCCTCTTTCCCTGCGGGAGTTCCGCGACGACAATGCAAAACCCGCTTATTCGTCCTTGATCGTTGCCACGCCCGAGGAAATGAAGTCGATCGAAAGAAACTTGGCCCATGAAATTGAATACGGGATGCTGGATCGGTTCAAAATACAGGAAATCAAGGATCCGGATCCGGAATCCATGTCTGCCTCGCTGAAGGATGTCTTCAAGAATGCGGACGTGCAATCCCTCGAATACCAGTTTTCTGCCAAGGAGATCAAACCGCGGGCCGAATTGGATTCGGACAAAAGTCTGGAAGTGGTCATCGACTATGCGGTCAGCCGGTTCCTTGGCTTGCTCGGGCAGAAAAAGGAGTCCCGCTTTGAATCCTTTGTCCGCTTTCGATCGGTTTTCGCGCTAGCGGTTCTTTCTGACCGCGAGGTGCGGAGGACGCGACTCATCAACAAGTTCTTCGTCGAACGCGTTCTGACGCAGGTTTTCGATATTCCGATGAACTTGGCCACTCTTCCTGCGGATGACCCCATGGTGGTTCTCAGTGGGAAGGACGCCCTTTTGAACCTGCAAGCGGCCGGTTACGCGGGTCCCTTTGAACTGAAGCGAAGAGTGGTGTCCACCCTTCTCTCCCAGACGCGCGCTGAATCCGGGAAACCTGTCCCGGGATCCATTATCCTGTTCGGCAATACGGGTTCCGGGAAGACCTTCCTCTTTAAGACGATGGTCAAAATGTTAAAGCTCAAGCTTTACGACTTTAATGACATGTCATCGAACAATGACGCCCAAGCCATCATCATCAACGTGGGAAAGCTCAAGGTTGAAGAGGGGGAAGGCCGGGAAGATGACATGGATGTCGATCAGGCGCTTCAACATCTCAACCTGTTGTTAGCGACGCCGAACGGGTACCGCTCCTGGATTCTCTTCGACGACGTCCATGCCGCCAGCGAAAAAGTCATGGCTAAGATCCTGAATTGGCAGCGGATGATTTTTGAGTCCCAGGACGGAATGTACTCATTCGCCGTCAACGGGCAATGGGTCAAGCGGCCGGTTCGCAATCTCAATATTTGGATGACCCTGAATCCAACGGCGGAGCAGGACCAGATCGCCAAATACGCGAAGGACAAGTTGAAACCGACGGTGGAAGAAATTTTGCTCGCCACGCTGTCAACCTCAAGTCTGAAAATTGAGCCCTCGTTTCTCCGCCGCTGGGGCCGGATCATCAACCTCGACTACATGCCGGCTGGAGCCAAGGGGCCTGAGCTTTTGAACAAGTTGGCCAAAGCTTCAAATACGCTTTTGAACACCGCCAGCCGAATCGTGCTGGTGGCTCCGCCCGTTGTGTCCCACCTGGTGCGCCTGAACGAACAGACCGACGCGAGATCATTTCTGTCCGCGTCCACCAGCGCATTGGTCGAGGTGGCCACGAGCCATTCCAGTCGCGGCGCGCTTGTTCTCGTCGTCCCCAGCATGGACCGATCGGGCACCGGACTGGGCCCGGCCGAAAGTGAATCCGAACGAATCACCAATTGGGTTGAGAAGAACACAAGGACCATTCCGCTCGATGCGAGCCTCGAGGGAAATCTCGCGTTCATCAACATGATCGTCGATTCCTTTCGCATGCCTGTTTACGAAAGCTTGGCCATGGCCTTGCAGGAAAATCCGCAGTTGGCGAAGAACCCGGCGGATCAAAAAGCGATCCTCACGCCCGTTCTGGCCGCCGTGCAGGATCATCTCTCGGGGCATCCCTATGTTTCTCTTTCCGACATTACGATCAGCGCGAGTGACATCGGACTCAAAACTGTCGGTGAACGTGAATTGTTCAAGTCCATTCTTAAGAAATTCCCGCCGGCCAGCTTTTTACCGCTTTACCCTCCCATCCTCAAGCAGGCTGATAGTGGAGCGACCACCTGGCACGAGGTGGTGGGAATCCAAGACCCCCATGCGCAAAATCGCCGCCAACAGGTGATCGCCGACGCGGTGAACGGAAACCTTGCAATCATTCACCAACGTCTGTCGGATGTCCTGCGCGTCGAGAACGTTCAGGATTTGCCCGAGCCGGCTTCGTGGCTTTCCCAACTGAGCGGTGGCACGATCATGGATCCGAAATTGGTCGGTCGGCAGCTGACAAACAACTTGCTCGAGTTCTTTCCAAGGCTTTTTCAAGCGGAGGCGACCGAACCCTTGCCCGAAGGGATCTCACAACTTTCGATTTACGAAGCCACCCGGATTTTTCTTTTCACCGTGGATCGGGCGATGATGCAAATGAAGTGGGTTCACACCTCCCGCTTTCTTTTGAAGGCTTTGGAGCTGATCACGGAAGACCAGGTTTTGAGCCAAAGGCCGGGAGTTCAGAGCTTTCTTTTTACCGATACGGAACGCCTGATTAAGCCGAGCATTCCGGATTTCACGTATCAAATCATCGCCAGTTCGAATTTGCTCGAAAACTTTTCGCCGGAGGCTTGGTCCAAACAGCGGAATGATTTTGATCGAAACGTTGACTTGATCATCTCCGGAAAGACACCCGTGGCGGCTTCGCCGCCCACGCAGCAAGGGGGCGACTGATATGATGCGGGTTCTACTTAGCGGTCTCCACAGGAGACCCCTTATTCTCCTGGCGCTCCTGCCGGTGTCGTCCCTGGCGCAATCTCTTACCCCGGGCATGGCGGTGTCTTGCCAGGAAATTCATGGCAGGCCAAAGGTCAAAGTCACCGAAACTGCCGGAATCGGACAAATTGAAATGAACGCCTTGGGAGAAGCGGATTACGGCGATAAGATCAAGGATGCGGCCCAGCTCATTGCGCAAGTGGCCCACGAATTGGGTCTTGCTGTGCCTCCTCACCAAATGAATATGGTGCCTTCGGATCAGTTCAACGTGATGGCTATTTCCGGGGGGCATCCAGCCCCGCACTGGCGTCACGGTTACGATATTGCTTCGGCGGGTTCGAGTCGCAGCGGCGTCTTGGAATTCGTGACTCAGGGTTGTCCCACATGTCGGGCTTTTTACTCGGCCTCGCTGCCTTTCACTGAATTGTTGAGCATCATCATGCATGTGGCTGGCCACCTCGACATGGGGATCACCTCGGATTATATGAACATTCGGCCGGGGGATGGGCCCCTGGCTGCTTACCAGCTCTCCGAGGCCCTTCGCAACGCTTACGGTGATCACGGTCACGATGAAGTTTCGCTTTTTTTTCAATTCCTGGGCTCCATCGATGGCCTGCAAGATTATTATTCCGGCACCTTCGAAGCCCCGGAGATGCTCGGGGCCGATCCGAATTTTCCCATAAAACCCCCGGCTTCAAGGAGTTTTTGGGAAAGTTCCAAAGTGACCGGCAGTTTGTTGCAAAATCTCATTCAACACCAACCAGCGAAAAAAAAGGAGTCCTTCAGGGGCTGGGGTGAGACGGCCAGCGTGATGCAAGCCCTGACCAACTTGCTGCCGCCGGAAGCGCCAGACTGGCAACGCTCAATTTTCAAACTCTATGAACAAAGCCACCGCAACTTTCCCGGTATTTTTCAAACCAAAATCATGAATGAAGGATGGGCGACCCTGATGATGTATGTTTTGGCTCGTCATCTGCCTTGGGTCTCGTCCGCCGATTTGGTCAAGTTCGCCCAGCTTCTCTCAGGAGTGACTTACCCCAACTTCAGTAATCCGTACTGGGTGGGCGTGAGTGGCTGGTTCAATTTGTATGACCAATTCATGGAGCGGCCGGAGATCAAACGACTGGCCGAAAAAGAAAAAGACAAGCAATTCATGGCATGGGCGCGACAAAAGTACGCGAACAAGAATGACAGTCAATTTGCGGTGATGGCCTTAGATCAAAGATGGATCGAAAAGCAAAAGTTTTTCTTGTATCGGCTCACGCAAAATCAGGAAATGGATCCTAACGTTGAACCTGAAAAGCAAAAGTTCATTGCGCTGACAAGAGATTGGAAGCGCATCCAAAATTTCATTCGCGCCAAGTATGTTGACAATAAACTTCTCTACTATCCCAGTGTTTCGTTGATCAACCCGGCGTTGACGCCGGGCCGGTTAAAGTTCGTTCAGAACAAGGCTCAGGAATTGCCACTGGAAATCCATTCAGCGGCCAAAACCCTATTTGTCATCGCGCAACTGATGAGACGGCCCGCTCAAATTGATGCGTACTTTTCTCGACTCGTTAATCCTTCATTTGGTCGGAGTCTTCAACTGAAGTTGGAAAATTCACTTCTTGAAGTTTCAGTCACCGGGGAAGTGAGCTTGGTCGTGGACGGAAGAAAGGACGAAGATCTTTCCCGTGCCCTGGCTGAGTCAATCAAAGGCTTCAAAGACAATGTGCTGGCTTCTTTCAGTGATGAATACATTGAGCAGAAGGCCCATGAATGGGGTGTACTGGCCGCCAAGGTCAGTGATCATCAGGTTGAAGCGACGGGAAGTGAAATCGTGGATTTTGCACCCCATGCCGGTCCCGCCGTGCGAGAGTACCTGTACACCGTTGAACGCCGTCTTTTCGGAGCGATCCGTGACTCGCTCACGGGTACGGTCAGGCCGCGATTCAAAAATGGCAAGGTCACACTGCCGGTTCTACCTGAAATACCGCGATTTCAGTTCGACGGAGTCTATTATGGCTATCAAATGAGAGGCAAGCCTGTCGGTCCCGTCGACCAAGTGGCGGAACACCGGGATCACGACTTTCACGTGGACGGCAACGGCAGTGTTATTGGATCAGGCCCACATCTTCCGGGAGACAGATGGGGCCCCCGCAAGAAGAAGAACAAAGGTGACAAGGGGGACGGCGACGGCGATGGTCAACCCGGCGACGACGGGGATGGACATGGCCGGAAGCCAGGCGACGATGGTGATGACCACCCTCAGCCCGGAACCGACGGCTCGGGAGCCGGTAATCCGCAAGACATTCAGATCCCGCTAAAGCTCTATGGCGAACTCCTCGGCGAAGTGCTTGAGCTGCCGAACATTCGTCGGACCGAGGGGAAAAACCCTGAAACTCGCCGCGTTCGGCAAAGCAGTGTGATGAAACCCATGGGAAATATTTTGTGGGACCAAACCATGATCGTCGCCATTGAGAAGGCAAGGGCATTGCGCAAAGGAAAAGGACTTCCTTCGGATTCTTCAGTGCCTCTCATGGATTTGATCAAAGAGGCCCTGCCGTTGATTGAGCCCAGTGATTATCGCGTCTCCGGCCGAACCGAGAAGCCAAGGCCGGACTTTGACGCTGTTCTGGTCGTGAATCTTGATCTCACCGGCAGCATGGCCGGCGAACGAATTGAAAATGCGAAAAATTTGGTTTTCAACATCGAGGCCCTCTTGAAAGCCAAGTACAAAAACGTGGAGCTCGTCTTTGTGGGATTTGATACCACGGCAAAAGAGATGACGCGCGAACAGGCTTTTTCAAAATTCTTTGGTGGCGGTACAAATTATTTGTCGGCGGCCGAATTGGACCATCAGATTCTGATGGGGGAAAGGTTTCCCAGCTCGCGCTACAATAAGTACATCCTTACGGTGGGGGACGCCGAAACGATGCCGCACGACGCGGAAGCTTACGTGAAGAAGATCGAAGAAATGAAGGACGATCTTCAATATGCAGGGCTGGCGGTGACCAACGAGTACCTGAATGGCATTGCTGATCTCGTTAGAGCTCACCACAATCTGAAGGCGCAATGGCCCTGGGTCGGAGTGGGCCACCTGCGAACCGCGTCGGACATGATGCAGGTGATTAAGGATATTTTTGCCGGCGAGAAAGAATAAAAGGTGCAACCTTTAAATTTCAACTAAATCTGGGACATGTCCTCTAACAGAAAGCAGTGGTAGTTCTTTTCTTCAAAATTTTGTGTGCAGTATTCTTCGCCGTAGTATTGCCGGCAGGCCATGAACATTTCTTTCACTGCTTTAGGTTTTCTGTCGCCATAACCCCAGTACACAGCATGTGGGTCGAGCAGATCCTCGATTTGGCATCTAATCCCCGCGCTTGCGCTGAATCCATAATTTGATAACATCATCATGAAAAAGAACAACGAAGAAAACATTTGACCTCCTGATTTATGGATAAATCAAAACTGCGGTTCGCAGCTCTCACTCTTGTCTTTCCCTTTGACGGTCTTGATTTCAAGAGTTCGACCGCCTTCGAACTCGACTTTGTATAGTCGAGATGCTTTCAATGGGGTCAGAGAGTTAATTTTCAGTTCCAAGGGAGGTTCTTCACAATTCTCCTTGAACTGGTCCCTCACTTCTTTCATTGCGGCTAAAAGCGCGACCCGGGCGCAGGTGTCTTTTTCCATCGCCTGGACAGTTTCTTCAGTCATTGGCCAGCGCTGAACAGCTTCTGGGCTTGCAGGCCGCCGATTCGTAACTGGATTGAATGATATTTTATTATTCTTAAACATCCCTGTGATTTCATTGACAACCTCGTTTTCAAAAGCGGAATTCGCGGACGCATAGTTGAGATCAAAAATGCTCTGTGGGGGAGAATTTGAATCAGCCCCATCTCCTTCGTTTTTCCTCAAACGGGTTGCGATCTGAATTTTGAAGGGTTGAGATTTTCCCAAAATCGAAAAATTGAGGTAAGCCATCTCTTTGATTTCCTTGACTGGCCTCTTATCATTGGCGTCAAGTTTCAGAGGCCCACTCCAAAAATCGCAATGGTGTAAACTTGAAATGCCATAAAGCTCGCTCAGTGCCTCGATGATCTTTAATCGTGGCGCATTGACCTCATTGATGATCTGTCTCGACTCGTCTAGTATTCTTTGCAGTGAATCCCGATGATAGGATGAAAGGACCGCTTCTGTCGGTGGGTCCTTTTCACCAAATGCACATATCGAAAAAGAAAAGCAGAACACCAAGCTGCTGATTCTTTTGACGACTGAGAAATGCTTCATCGTTATCCTCCCAATAGGTTTGTTTATCCTCATCGCTTCTCTACCGATGCAAGATTGGGACGTGATTTTGGCGATCGGAACGTTGATGGTGAGCGGATCTTGGTGGTTTGTTCCGGGTCTACTCTGGCTCGCACTCGAGATGAGGCGGACAATCACCATTGAAGAGAAAAGTTTGCTGGAGGCCTTCCCCCAATAGCGCGAATATATGGGGAGAACTTGGCGGCTAAGCCCAAATTTTGTGCCAGCCGTTGATGGCAAGAAACTCGCTAAAGAGCTTGTTGAGAAATTGGCTTCTCATTTGAAGGTGGAACGAAGCTTATCTTTTTGGTTCCGCCAGTGAAGGATGAAACACCGTCAATTCTGATTTGGATCTACTGGCGATCATTCCTCAGGGCGTTGAGTTTGTTAGAAAACGGCAACTTTATCTCCCAAAGCGGATTCCACTTCCCGGTACCTGCTTTGCTTAGTGAGCCCGACGCAATAGATGTGGGCTTGCTCGACGCTGTTAAGCTGGTTTTCCAACGTCAGAACCAGGATATTTTGTCCATTTTCCTGCCTCTCGGAAACGGCCAGGATGATGTAGCTATAATCGTTATCTATTTTTGGGTATCTCACATATCCAAAAGGCGGAGTAATAAGTTCCCGGCCATACACATCGAGCACGCACGATTCGGAAATGCGGTAGGTCTGGTTGCTCAACAACTTCTGGTTGCTAAACAGCGCGCGAGTAACCATAGACTCGTTCGGAATTGTCCGCGCCTTGGCCGCGTTCGCTTCCGCCTGGTCCTGAATTAGCTTCCGTAGCGCCTCCACGCCGACGCCGTTCTGACCGGCGAGAGAGGGGTAGTTTCTTCTCTCTCTGAAAAAATCAAAGATGTAGGGCGAGGTCAAATTCTGAAATTTGACTCGATGGCCGTCGAGCTCGTCAGAAATGCTGTTTATTGAATTGTAAAACGTGCTGAAATGCCGTTTCATGGGGAGGTCGGCCGCGGTCAAAATATCATTGGCATCTTGAAGCGCGAACAGGTTCTGGGCCGGGAGCAGGAGCGCCATCAGCAAGAGCACCGTCAGCAAAGGTATCACTTTTCGCAACCTATTCAGCGCCTGTCCGTTCGTTTTGTCCGTCGAAATCAAGGAAACCTCCTATTGGCTTATTGGTGGGGCGCGAAGACCGATTGATTATAATGTGCCCGCGGAAAAATCACCACCTTACCTTGACCAAGTGTAAAAAAAGGATGAGTGATTGCTTAGAGGTGACAAAAATCTGCCGCACGCAATATCGAGTACATCCTTGTTCCCTCCTTCTCCACCAATCTTGCCGAGATTGACAATTCAGCCTTCATTGCAGTGTATTTTTGATTGAAAATGAAACTCACAGTCCCCTCGTGAACTCACAAGAACTTCAAGCGATTTGCTTGATCTAAGCGACAGCGTGACAGTGAGTCCACGGACTCAAGAGGTGGCCTCCTACTTTCGCTCACTTTCCTTTGTTCTGCAGGGCGCTGATCGCGGCTTCAATTTGGCGCACTTTTGTCGCCTGCTGATTGTAACTATTTTCCAGATCAAGCCAGCGTGCTTTGTACTGACCTTCATCCTTTCGGGAGGCGTCCATTTTGCCTTGCAGGGTCTTCAGTTCGGCGCGCGCTGAATCCAGCTGCGACTTGATCACACCTTGCTGCTCCTTCATTTGGGAAGTATTCAACTTGTTTTGGTTTTTCATGGCGTCCGTGGCGGACTGGTTTTGTCTTTTGAGCACATCGCGATCAGCAGTCATCTGATTGAGTTTCGCCTGTTGGGTGCTGAGCTCGGATTGGGCTCGCGTCAACTCAATGTTCTGTTGCGGGTCGCGGTTGCGTGTTTTCCAGTAGTTCATTTGTGATCTTGCACTCTGTACAAGCGCGTTTTGGGCGTTTATTTTCAATTCCATCGCGGTCAAGTCGTCACGAGACCGGCTGTTTTGATAAATCAAGTCCTGTTCGCTCTTTGATTTGGACTCCTGTTCGCCGGCCTTCAGTTCATTCAGCTGACTTTCGTAATTGCGGATGTTTTCCTGGGCCACTCGCATTTGGTCAGCGATATCGCGCGAATCGGGAGGGTTCTTGGCCCTGAAATCCTCCATGTTCTTGCGAATCTGTTCCAAGCGCCTTTGTTCCTCCCTCAGTCGCGCCCGCAAAGCCTCCAGCTCGCTCAGCTCACGTTTTTGTTCTTGTTCCACAGTGGCTTCCAATGATTGTTCGCGCGCGGTTTCAATAGTTAGATTTTTCCGCAGCTGTTCTGATTGGTTCCGAAAACTGGCGGCTTGGCTCTGCAGTGAAGCGTTCTCCCGTTTCAAGTTTTCAATTTCCTTGCGGAGACTTTGCCTGTCCATGACGAAGTAGGTGCTCAGCGCCCCCAGTAGGATTCCACCTGCAATCATCCATTGCGTCGATCGCTCCATCATGCTGCCCCCCGCCCCCTCCGCTCCTGCAAATTCCTTAGCGACCCTAAGTTCAGCTCAGCTCAGTTCTTCAGCCAGTTGGCCGCGTCCAGGGCGTGATAGGTAAAAATAATATCAGCTCCGGCGCGCCGAAAAGCGGTGAGTGTTTCCATGACCGCATTTTTTTCGTTGAGCGCCCCGGCCTTGGCCGCCAATTTGATCATGGCATATTCGCCGCTCACGTTGTAGACCGCCACGGGCACCTGAACCGCCGCCTTTAGTCGCGCGACAATATCGAGGTAAGGAAGCCCGGGCTTGACCATGACGATGTCGGCACCTTCCTCCACGTCCAGTCGGGCCTCGAGGCCCGCCTCACGGCCATTGCGAAAATCCATTTGATAAGTCTTCTTGTCGCCAAAACGAGGGGCGGATCCCAAAGCGTCGCGAAAGGGTCCATAAAAGCTCGAGGCGTACTTCGCCGCGTAGGCGAGGATCCCAGTTTCCATGAAACCAGCCTGGTCGAGGGTCTGGCGGATGGCCGCAACCCTCCCATCCATCATGTCGGAAGGGGCGACCATATCAATTCCAGTTTCCGCATGCAGGAGGGCCATGCGGGCGAGGACCTCCAGGGTTTCATCATTAAGAATCCGTCCGTCCTTGACCAGACCGTCGTGGCCCTCGGATGAGAAAGGATCAAGAGCGATGTCGGTGACCAACACGGCCCCGGGCAACGCCCGTCGCATTTCACGCAAGATTCTCAAATAGGGGTGCTTGGCGTTGGTGGCCTGCGAGGCGACTGGGTCCTTTTCGTCTTCTGGTATAACTGGAAACAGAGCAAATCCCGGGATTCCAAGGTCAAACGCCAGCTTCATTTCCTCGATCGCGTCCCTCCACCCCCAACGAGATTGGCCCGGCAGGGTGGCGATCTCCTGGCGACCCGATTCGGTGGGAAGAATAAAAAGTGGCCACACCAAATTCGAGCATCGCAAATCTGTTTCAGCCACCATCTCACGAAGAGACACCGAGCGGCGGTTCCTTCTGGGACGGCGGGCGAGCTGGCGGGGGTTGAAAGTCATGTTGCTCCTAACTTATAGGCGAAGCGGATGTGCTCAATTCTTACCCAAATTCCCAGTCTTTTCTTGCAGATCGGATGACATTTGGATGACACATCCAGGGTTGGAGTTCGCTATGCTTATCCTACATGGTAGATTTAGTTTTGATTCACCGAAAGTCCAAGCAGGATTTTTCTCAATTGCAGACCCCGGTCTGGAAAACCTGCCTTCGTCAGATCGCATTTCTCCCGCCCGAGTACGGGGTCCCGACCGCCGAGACTTCGGCCGAGATGTCAGCCGTCACCCCCGAGGACCAGATTTTTCGCGATGGGGCGGCATTGCGTTTCTTGTTGGAGATTTTGTGTGGCCTGCATTCGCCCATTTTTGGCGAGACGGAAGTTTTCGGCCAATTTAAAGTATTTTTTGATTCGCTCCCCGAGTCTCATGTCCTGAAAAGGACACCGGGGTTGGCGCAAATGGTTTTTCGCGTCGTCAAGGAAGTTCGCAGCACTTATCTGCGGGCCGCCGGGACTTTTTCATACGGTCAAATGTTGCGACGAAAATTAAAGGACCAATCACGGGTTCAACTGTGGGGTTACGGTCAGTTGGGGCAGGAAATTGGCCGATGGTTGAAATCCAAAAGAGTGACCATTCTGGTGCGTGATCCTGAAAAGGTGAAATCGCTGGCCGGAGAGTTTGCTGTTCAGCGCATGCCCGAGTCTGTTCCCACAAACCCTGTGGGTGTTCACATCATCGTGGCGCCCTTAAGTGACGCTCAGGTGGCCGCGCTTGCTCAAAATGAAGCGACCGAGCGAATCTATGACTTGCGCGGCGAATCGCAATTGCAACACCCCAAGGTGAATTCGTTGCGGAGCTTGATGGCGGAAATTGAAGTCCTCAAATTGGAACAGAAGAAGCTTCTGCCGGCATGCCGGCAGATGATTGCTGGAAGGGTGGCCGAATATCTCGAGGCCGCTTTTCATCGACCCCACTGCTGGGAGGATCTGTGCGGCTAAGAATAGCCGCGCGCCAAAGTGATCTTGCGAGATTGCAGGCGTATACGGTGGGCGAGGCGATCGTAAAGCAACACCGCCACGTCGAAATTGAATATCAATTCAAAGAATCGCTGGGTGACAAGAATCTGACCGATCCTCTGTGGAAGATGCCGGACAAAGGGGTGTTTACCGAGGACTTCTTGAACGATCTCTCCGAGCAGCGCTGCGATCTGGTGGTGCACTCCTGGAAAGATTTGCCGGTGGAGGACAACCCGCGCACCGAAATTGCCGCCACTGTGGAGCGAGAGGATGTGCGGGATTTGCTTTTGTTTAAAAAAGGCTCTCGCGAAAAGCTGGGCCAGGGTTCGTCGCTTCACATTCTTAGCTCGTCGCCGCGAAGAATGTACAACTTGCCGGAATTCCTGCGCCAGTATTTGCCGGCCACGACCGGCCACATCCAATTTCACCCCGTGCGTGGAAATATCCCGACGCGAATGCGCAAGCTTCTCTCACAGCCCGAAGTGGATGGCTTGGTTTTGGCCAAGGCGGGGTTGGATCGTCTGCTGGGTGCCGACCGCCTTCCCCAGAGGGCGGAGTTCGCGGAAGTGCGGAATTTTCTTCGTTCCGCCTTGCGCGAGTGCGATT
>PSRN01000307.1 GCA_003176075.1 Bdellovibrio sp. | reverse complement strand
TAAAAATGAACCGGCGGGAGCTTTCGGCGAGCCGTTCTCCGTCCATCGCCCATTTCTCCGAAACCGCGCAAGGGGCCAGCACCATCCGCAGTTTCACCAGGGAAGGCCCCTTCGCCGAGCGCTTTAACGAATTGGACCGGTATTATCTGGGGCGCCGCTGGCGAACGGTGCGGTCGGTGGTCCTATTCTCCTGGCAAAATAACATTCTGACTTCGCTGCTTTTTTTAGCCGCTGGGATTGAGGCCTGGTATTTGCTGCAGACGCAGCGGGTGAGCGTCGGGTCCGTCGGTGTCGCGTTCAGTTTCATCACCCTTTCCGGCAATACGGTGCTGACTTTTTTTGAATGGCTGGCGCAAGTGGAGGAGGCTTTGATCGGTGTGGAGCGGCTCAACGGTCTCTTGATGGCGCCCCTCGAGCCCGGCGCGCAACTTCCGTCCACCGCCGCGTTCTCGACAGGTCATCCGCGGCGAAGCACCTCCACAGCCCAAGTCGGTGGCTTCCCGAGCTCCGCCGCCCGAGGCGGCTCCGTTGGCACCTCCACCGCGCAAGTCGGTGCCTTCGGCACCTCCACAGACGCCATTCTCCTCAACCGACCCCATGTTCAAATTGAGTTTGACAGAGTTTGCTTTCGTTACGACCAGGAACTTCCGTGGGTTTTTCAGGATTTCAATTTGCGTATTGGCGCCGGGGAAAAAGTCGGCGTGGTCGGGCGAACGGGGAGCGGGAAGTCCTCGCTCACCCAGATTCTTCTTCGTCTCTATCCCCTGCAATCGGGCCGCATTTTGATCGACGGGGTGCCGGCGGTTGCACCGTCGGAGTCTTCCGGTATCGACCTGATGACTTATCGGCGTCTCTTTTCTTTTATTTCGCAGGATCCGGTTCTTTTCCGCTCCAGCTTGAGGGATAATTTGGATTTCGAGCGCCTCCATGAGGATTCCTCGATCCTTGCGGTCATGCAAATGGTGGGTCTCGAGGAGTGGTCATCTCCCGAGGCTTTGCAGTTGCAGATCGAAGAGCGGGGGCGGAATGTTTCATATGGCGAAAAGCAACTCATTTGCCTGGCAAGGGCTCTGTTGCGGAATTCTCCGGTCGTTATTATGGACGAAGCCACCAGTGCCGTCGATCCGCAAAGCGAGGAAATCCTGGTGCGAGCCACGCATCAATTCTTTTCGGGTAAGACCCAGATCATTATCGCCCATCGCCTCTCGACCCTGGAGTCCTGCGATCGCATTTTGTGGTTGCGCCAGGGCCGTTTAGTTGGTGATGGCCCACCCCGGGAAATTCTGTCACGGTTTTCAAAAAGTGATCTTTCCCTCATCTAAGAGCCAGCCTGGTTCTAAATAATCCTAAGCCTGGTTCCATCGATCGGGATTTGACATTCCGGGATTTTCGGGGCCAACTCTTAAGAGGTATCACACGTAAGAGGTATCACGCGCCCTAACTTTGGAGCGTGGGCGGCCAAGGACCAAGTCGGTGCCTTCGGCACCTCCGCAGAGCCACGGGGGTAAATATGGAGGTTCCCATGGGTCGATCGCTGTCGATGATTATTTTTGGTTTTATTCTGGCGATGGTGCCGGTTTCACATGCGGGTTTGTTGATTGAACCGTACCTAAACTATGAGCTCATTGGCCAAGTCGCCAATGTCAATGCGTCGGGGGACGTGTCGGCGAAAACTTCCGGTCTCGGCATGGGCGGCCGCATTGGTTATTCCCTTCCCATCCTGTTCTGGGCCGCTCTGGATTATAGCATGCTCCCCACGGGAACGGCGAAACCGGATGTGATCGGTTCAAGCTATTCCACTTCACGAAGCGATCTTTATTTGACGGCCGGAATCGATTTGCCGATCTTGTTGCGTGTGTGGTTGGGGTACGGCTTGATGAACTCGTTGACCTTGAAGAAGCCCGGTGGGGACGAGACCTACTCCGGAGGAACGAACTTTAAAATCGGCGTCGGATTCAAGCTGATTCCGTTGGTGACCCTCTTTGCCGAGGCCTACACCCACAAGTCTTCCAAAGTAAATGTGGGGGGCAACACAGTGGATGTTTCATCATATGTCGTCGGCAATTACGTCGATGCTGGCGGTGTCGTCGGAGTGTCGGTTCCTTTTGATCTTTAAGGTGCCGGCCGCTAAAACTTGCGAATGCGTTGGACTGCTTCTTCCGCTGAAATGACGCGGATGCTTTCATCCTTGTTGCCAATGACTCGGGGTTTTTCCAGGTCTTTCGCCACCAAGAACAACGGAACATTGGGAAAACGCATGCGAAACGCTTTTTGCGACGGATCGACACTAAAGTTCTTTCCGGTTTTAACTTCGAAGGCGGCCAGAATTCTGCCGCCTTTCTCGATGACCAGATCAATTTCGTGATGTCCTTCGCGCCACAGTCCGAGTTCTGCGGAACTCTCCTGGTAGTTCAGTACTCGTCGGGCTTCGTTCACGAACCAGGACTCAAAAAGCATTCCCATCTCTTCCGGAGTGGGACGCTCGGCAACCCGCTTTTGAATTGATCGAAGCACGCCATTGTCGAAAAAGTAAAACTTAGGGCGGGCCTTCTTTCGCTCGCTGCGATTCCACGGCCAGAGAAAAAAGCCAATCAGCGTATCTTCCAGGATTTGAAAGTACTCCTTGACCGTGCTGGCAGCGACGGACGACTCCCGCGAAATATTCTGGTATTCGATCATTTGAGCGTTTGACTGCGCAACCACCGGAAGGAACCGCTGGAAAGCGGACAAATTTCTGGTCAGGGCCTCGGACTGGATTTCTTCCTTGATGTAAACGGTGTGGTAAGCTTTCAAAATCCGGGCCGCCTCCTCACTTTCTTGTTGCGCCACTAAAGCTGCGATCCGGGGTAAACTTCCAAAAAGAAGAATCTTCTCAAGCGGAATCCGCCCATCGACTTCGCACAAAGTCAGGGGAAACAGGCGTAAATCCAGGGCCCTGCCAGCCAGCATATCCGCTGCTGACCGTTTCAATTTTCTTGCGCTCGAACCCGAAAGAACAAAAGAGAGCCCCAGTTGTTCAATGGCCTTATGGACATAGCCCAAAAGCTCAGGAACCTTTTGGATTTCATCAATAATGACTCGCCCCCCTTTTCGGACGGATCGAAGCTCGTCCCAAAAGAGCCTCGGTTGGGCCCGCAAGGTGAATTCGGTGTCAGGTTCAAGCAAATCAATTTTCAAGTCGGCCTTGAGTCGCTGGAGCAAATAACTCTTCCCTGTCATTCGAGGGCCGAAAAGAAAGACCGAACTTTTGTACTGATTCAAGTTAACTTCACGGATAAAATCTATATTGTCATTTATGGGCATAAATGACAGGTAATATTCTATTTGTTAAATAGCAAGGTCTGATTCACCAATCAAATTCTGGCGTAAGTCTTGACCTTGAAGTGACCAGTGAGTGATTGTGCACAAAATTTGAAACTATTGGCAGTAAATCGACGTTTATTACGATTGCCTACGGGGGAGGTGAGCATGTTTGACGCTATCATCATCGGTGCCAGGGTGGCGGGTTCAACTCTGGCTTTGCAGCTGGCGCGCCAAGGGCGCAAGGTTTTCGTGATTGATAAAATGCGACGAGGGCAGGACACCTTGTCGACACATTTTGTCTGGCCGCGGGGGGCTTCTTATCTCAACCGGATGGGGTTGTTGGACAAAGTGCTGGAAAGGGCTCCATCGGCGACTCGCGTGAATTTCACCATGGAGAACTTTCGCTTCTCCGGGGAAGTCTCTTTAGACCTTCTTGCGGCCCGCTACGAGCGTCTGCATGGAACAACCATCGGTGCCAAAGTGCAACAGCGCTACTTTTCGGCGCGACGAAAGTGGCTTGATACATTGCTCATCGACGCGGCCATGGAGGCGGGGGCGGAGGTCCGGTTAAACTCGTCGTTTGAGCATGTGATTCGCGATGCTGATGGCCGGCCGATGGGTATCGAGGTGAGAAGTTCCTCCGGCAAACTGGAAAAGATCTTCGCGCCCCTCATCGTCGGTGCTGACGGCAAACGATCCTCATTCGCCCGCCAGATGGGATCCATTGAATTGGAGCCTCGCCGCGGCTGTAGCTTCGCATGTTTCAGTTACTTCACTGATACCGGGCTGCCGTTGGAAACCCATATTCAAAAGCGCGGCCGGCTGGCGTTGGCCCATTGCGCGACCAATGATGGTGCCCACATGGTTTTACTTTTTGGACCCGAATCTTTTAATGAGGCTTTTGGCCAAGATCGCGAACATCATTTTCTTGCGGGTCTCAAAGCAATCAACAGTGAAATTGCTGAACAGGTCCGCCAAGGCCGGCGGGTCGAACCCTTCTACTCGACCGCCGATCAAGCCGGTTTCATCCGCAATGCCGCGGGTCCGGGTTTCGCGTTGATCGGCGATGCCGCTTGCTTCAAAGACCAATGCACGGCCAGCGGGATGACCCACGCCTTGCGGGATTCGGCCCTGCTTGCCGATTTGTTGGCGATTGATTCGATTGATTTGCAGGATAGGGATCGTTTGGATAGGGCCCTGGCCGTTTACCAGCAAAAGCGGATCGCCGATTCGTCGCGCTATTATGACTTTGTCTGTCTGCAGGCGGAAATGAATGCCACACGTCCCGATGAGCTGCAGCTTTTTGAAGCCCTTCAGGCGGATGCGCAAGCCGCGAATCGTTTCGTCGCTCTTTACGGAGACACTTTGCCGGTGCGGGATTTCTTTTCCGAGCACGAGCAAAAGAAAATTCTCCGCTCCATATTGTTGCAGGAGCCGCCGGCCCGGCTCCCTGTTCATGAAAGCGTTCTCGGCAATCCGTTCCTTTCGCCGAAGCCGGCGCTCAGTCAGGGTGAGGCCGTCGCCCTGTCGCGCAATTGCGTTGAATTTGCCACCCCCCCCGGGGCTGATCTTCTGAATCGGGTCGAGGACTACTACGATTGGTACCGGGAAAGAATGACTCATGAAACTTTCCAATACTCACGGACTTTGGAAACTTTCCCTGGACCGCGCACCCGGCTGGTCGATGATTCCGGCCGCGCCGTAAAGGGGATAAACTTCGCCTCGCAAGATTACCTGGCGATGGGCCAGCATCCAGCGGTCCGCCAGGCGGGTCTCGAAGCTTTGCAAAAATTCGGACCCCACAGCGCCGGTTCACCCATGATCATCGGCAATACCTCTATTTCCAGGGACCTCGAGGGACAGCTTGGCGCCATGTTGAAGATGCGGGAAGTGGTGCTTTTTCCGACGGGTTGGGCCGCCGGCTACGGTTCAATTGTGTCCCTGGTCCGCCCGCAAGATCATATCGTCATGGATCGGCTTTCCCATTCCTGCCTGCAGCAAGGGGCTTATGCGGCGACCAAGAACATTCAGAAATTTCCCCACCTTGATTATCTCACGGCGGCCGCTTTACTTCGCGATATTCGCAGTCGCGATCAGCGCAACGGGATTATGGTGATCACCGAAGGTATTTTTTCGATGGACGCCGACTCGCCGGATATCCGTGCCTTCCAACGGATTTGTCGTGAGAACGGGGCCACCTTGCTCATCGATGTGGCCCACGATTTCGGTGGAACGGGGCCGCAGGGCGGAGGGCAGTTGGCCCTCCAAGGAATGTTGGGAGAAGTTGATCTGGTCATGGGGAGCTTTTCCAAATCCTTTGCCGCCAATGGTGGTTTCCTCGCCACGCACTCGCCGGCCGTTAAACAGTACGTGAAAATGTACAGTAGCTCACATTTATTTTCCAACGCGCTTTCGCCAATGCAAACGGCGGTGGCGCTGACAGCGGCGCGTATTATGGTGACGCCGGAAGGGGACGACCTTCGCGCCAAGCTAATGCGGACCAGTCTTCTGATGCGGAGTGAATTCGCCAACCTTGGCCTTGAATGTCGTGGCCAGCCGGGACCCATCATTCCAGTGATGATCGGCGAAGAAAAGGTCGCGCGGGTTTGTCATCGCATTCTGCAAAAACGCAATATCGCGGCCATGATTATTGAGTATCCGTTAGTGGCCGTTGGCACCGCTCGCTTGCGCTTGCAGATCATGGCTTCCCATGAAGAAGCGGACGCCCTGACGGCCTGCCATGAGATAGCGCAAGCGGTGGGTGAGGCACGCGACTATTGCGGAAGCGCGCGTGACGCACGCTTCAATGGCGAAAGCGTGCCCGGTCCTGTTTCTGGGCGCTCCTTGTCGCCACTTGAGAGTTCAAGCGCTGAATTTTTTATAGAATGATTGTGCAGCACATCATTTTCGGATACAATCGCCGACACTTCAAATGAACGCGCCAATATTCCTTTTCCTCATTACGCTCGCCTTGGCTCAGGACGGCCTCGCAAGGTCGATCTCTTGTTTCAGCGTTAACAATAAAACAGCCGCATCCTTGCCTTTAAGTCAGGCCCTGCCCTCACCCTTACCCCCACCCCTACCCATGGCCTCACGAAAATTGACAATGGCGGAACTTCAAGTACTCGAAGATCAAGAGCTGGCGCTAATTTACCAAAACAGTCGCGACGATCGAGCTTGGAAAATCCTGTTCCATCGATACTTTCCTCGCCTGAAGATTTTCCTTGCCAGGTTCTTTACTCGTACCAACGCTATAGACAGCTCGGATGGGGCAATGCTTGTCCTTGCTAGCGTATGGAGGAATATTGATAAGTTCAAACCTGATGCCGGCAAGGACGCCTTTAAGAACTGGATTTTTGCAATCGCCAGCAATCAAGGAAAGAATCTGCTGCGCCATGAAAACTCGTTAGCCGCCAGACACGAGACCGCAACATCGTTATACGATGACACAGAATCAATCGATTTTACCACCCCAGAGGATATGTTGATAACGCGCGAGCAGCTGGCACGTGTAAGTCGGGTCGTCAGCAAATTGGGGAGGGATGATCGCATAATATTTGAAGAGCATTTTATTAATGGACTCAACGATAAAGAGATCGCGATAATATTGCCTCATCGAAAGCCTAACAACATTCGACAGAGAATGACTCGCATTAAAGAACACATTATCAAACACATGAAGGAAGAGCCTGAAAAACTCCCCGCTACTCCTCGAGTGATTCTTTGAGTTATTCTCAGCCGGATCCTTACCTTTTATGAACGAGCTCGTTTCGGAATCCAAGCCATAGTAGAACATGAGCACGACCTCACCAACAAAAGTGAAACGAGTGAGGCCGATCTTGTAACCGGTCGTGGCGGTGCTAGTGCAATCGACGGTATATCCGAAGCCCGACAAGAAAACGAGGGCGCCCAAAAATCGAAGCCGGCCACCGTTGCGAAAAATGACCGTGCCGAGCGTAAGAAGATGAGCGCCGAAGATACCAAGTGCCCGAAGGCAAACATGAAGCGTCCATCCGACGATGATATCGAGAATCGCGACAATGAAGAGGATAATTGCGGCAGAAAGGAATTGTCCCTTGGGAATCATCCCAAAGATGGCCACAGGCGCGGCGATCGTCATCGCGAGTAGCCCGGTGCCGGACGTGAGAACCGCCCACTTTGGAAATATGCGCTTGTCGGGCCAGTTTTCCTGGACGAGTGCCTCACCAACTTTCACGAACGACATCTCCATAGGGGACTTGATAAATGACCAAAAGAAAAATTACGGCAATATAAGCCCAACGTGTCTTGATCGCTTGCATGCTGCATTGGGCAAAACCCATCGTCAATAGGATCCATGCAAAACCCTTCACCGTGGCAATACTGTAAGTCGTCAAGCAAAAGAAAAGAAGCACGCCATTCCGCCACACTTCCATTTTGCTTGATCGAAAGGGCAACAAAAACAAAACAGCGATAGCTCCCTCAATTCCCAGAGTCCACCATGTCAATGCTTTAGCGGCCAGGCGAATTGATAAGTTGGAGTTTAGAGGCCAGGTGGTTATGCCATTGCCGTATTCATGCAATCGCTCAAGACCTGCCGTGTTCGCGTTCAGCCCTTCCACGGAAATTCCTGAAATCAAGCTGGCAAAAACGCGAAACCTTTCGTCGATGAGGAGGCTCCCCTCAAAGAACTGTCCGTTCAAGAAATCGTGACTGAGAAATTTCCAAAGAACCGAAAAAAACATGACCAGTCCGATCAGATATCGGGCGCTCGTCGAAATCAGATCTCTGGTTCGCTCACCCTCCTCCTGCATGGAAGCAAGCCACAAAGTGAAGATCCAAATCGCCATGAAAAACTTGTGATTATCGAGAACTTCGTAATTAAAGACCAGCGAACAAACGGCAACGGCCAGAAACAAGAACCAAAAATCACGATGAAGTCGTGCCGGCGGAAACAAAATACCGATAAGAAAAAAAATCTCAACCGAAATCTTAGTGTACCAGGGCTTTACAAAATGATCGCGAATCACAACCAGAGAGAGCAGGTACACCAAACTTGTTGAGTTGACTGAAACTTGTTCCCTCAACCACTTGATCAATTCATCACCATGTCGTGGGAGGAGTCCGCAACAACGTAGAGAAGGGCTGGTTCGGACTGGTACCTGATTCTAAACAGCTCATACTTCAGGGGGTGTCCTGACAGGTCAAAGACGGGGCTTACAGTTTCCGCGGGGTCCGCCGGGGCTGCAGTGTCTGCAAGGCCTGCAAGGCCGGCCGGAATTTTCAGATCCTCAGTTGCGGCAGACTCCAGTTTCAAACCCCGTGTATTCAACCTCCACCGACGGGACCGAACCCAAGCGAAAACCTCTTTAACCTTCTTTGGCGAAGGCCAAGAAGAATACCGAGCAAGCTCCGAGCCCAGGGCGCCTCCGAGATCGAAGACGAACTGACGGCCGCCAACTTCCGTCGAAATCCGAAAGAAGCGAAATGATGGATTGTCGAGGGTTGAGAACATTCCGTAGCCACCCCCGGCTGGGGGCGACAAATCAAAAAATTCAACCTGAAATCGCTGGAAGGCGACGATCAGTAGGAGAGCGAGGCCGGGAAGATACTTCACATATTGGTGAAGTTTCGTCGATGAATGAACAATTTTTTTAGAGTGCATCTAGAGCGCCAGATAAAATTGAGCGCAATGAAATTGAGCGAAAACGTTTGGGCTGAAGCGCTCTTAGATCCATTCTTAAGCCTCGACTGCACCTAGAATTGAGTTGCATGAGGTTTGGGGGCGAGGTCAATCTCAGGGCCGTCCATTGAGAGTCTTGAAGTGTCTACCCCTTTGCTGTGGCTGAAAAATGAAAAAGTGAGATAAATTCCCAGGACGGCCAAAGCCTTCATAACAGATCGCGGAGAAACAGATTGAAAAGAAAATTTGCGCATTTAATTCCCCCCAAGGAGTTGGTTGTTCGTCATATTGAGCTACTATCCCAGCTCATAGTGATCAAGTTAGCTTACTGTTAGGAATCGGAAGCATGCGGTATCCCGGTTCAATCGGCAAAATGCTTTTGGATGAGTTCTTGAAAGACAGCCAGGTAATTGCTCTGTATAGCTGACACGATCTTCGTCGCCGATTTCTCATCATAAACCTCACAGGACGGCGAAATTTGAAGGTAAGAATTCTTTACGTCCTCTTCTTCATTCGAGCTCATAGGGATAGAAGACAGAGTAGTTCATCAGCAAGGGAAAGTCAGTTGAGCACATTATTGAATCGACATAGGTCCTGCCATTGCTGAAGAAATCATAAGTGTGGGATTCAATCCTTTCAGGCTTTGCCCGAAGCCGAATGCGAAAAAATTGGGGAAAGTTTTCCAAGCAACTCCGCGGCACTTGGGTTTTTGGCATGTTGCTTTTATGTTATCAATGATGGCCAAAATTATGGTTCTTCTCTTCTTCCTTTCGAGCTCGGCAGTTCTGGCGGCACCACATCAGGTTCACTGCTTTGAACTTAACGCCCCCGCGCTTCGGCAGATTACCATTCAGTCGCCTCAGACATTGATAGACCAAACCTTGAATGCGGCGTACTCGTTGGATTTTTGGAGCACCGATTTCGAAAAAAAATTTCCCCAATTTGTGATTGCCTTGTTCGACATATTTGCGAATTTCGAAAAAAGCCCGTTGGCGGACTCCATAGTCCGGCGAGCTTATCTTTACAGTGAGTTGGGAGAGCGAACCGGGCTAAATCCCAGAAGAGTCAATGGATACATTATTGCGCTAATCAACAATAAGGTTCTTAAGGTCGATGCCGAGAGCGACAGGTCTCAAGATGTTTTCGTTCTAACTGCCCACGGAACCGACCTTTCCGGCGTGGTTGCCAAAGCTCGTGAAGAGAATAAGCCAATACTTCCGCATCTGAGATCCATTCTAAATGAAGAGGAGAGAAGAGCATTTCCGGTGGTGCGGGCCTGGGAGAAAGTTTTTGAACTTGATGACCGTCGTATCAAGAAGACAATTCGTTTTCCCCTTGCGGTTCTCATGGCGTTTACCAATGAACAAGGCCAATTACTCGAAGAAGTGGACCTTCAACTTGTCATAAGTAGAATCGAATTGATTACAAGATACAAACGGAATTCCGTCTCGTCTTACTTGAATAAATTCGCTCTCCACGGCCTCTTAAAGAGGATTATTCATTACACAGAGTGGAAAAAGGAAAGCATGCTGGTACTGACGGCCTTAGGGCGCAAGAAATATGGCGAGATTGAAGCAGAGATCTCACAATCGAACCGTAATGAGTCTGAATTTTCCCACCAGTGAGTGCCGGCTTTTATGCTGGACGATTGACATTGCTCCGAAATTGCACGACAATTTCGGAGTATGGTCGGGAGATTGCAAAAATTAAGCAAAAACAATAGCTTATTTTTGTTCGGAGCGAGAGGCTGCGGCAAGACAACCTTGCTCCAGGAACTCTTTCCCAGCCGCTCAACTCTGTGGATTGATCTTCTGAAGGCGGACGATGAAGACCGTTTCCGTCGCGATCCAGATCAGCTTTCCTTTCTGATCGGGAGCCAAAAACCACAGCGTGTTGTTCTTGATGAGATCCAGAAGATTCCAAAGCTTCTAGACATCGTCCATCGGGAAATCGAGCGGAACCGGGGTTTGCAATTCGTGCTCACGGGGTCGAGCGCGCGAAAATTGAAGCGTGGAGCAGCGAACCTCCTTGCTGGCCGCGCTTTCGAGTACTTTCTCTTTCCGCTCACGTTCAAGGAACTCGGGGCTCGCTTCGACCTCAATGAGGTCTTACGCTTCGGCAGCCTGCCCAGGCTCTTGCATCTCCGCTCGGAGGAAGAAAAGTCAGATTACCTTCGGGCTTATGCGAGAACGTACCTGAAAGAGGAAATCCTCCAAGAACAAATCATCAGGAATATCGATCCGTTCCAGGACTTCTTGGAGGTCGCGGCGCAATCCAATGCGAAGATTCTCAGCTATTCTAAGATGTCCAGGGATCTCGGTGTTGACGATAAAACCGTGAAGAACTACTTCTCAATTTTGACAGATACATACATGGGTTTATTGCTTCCCCCTTTTCATCGGTCCATTCGCAAGCGGCAGCGAGAATCACCGAAATTTTACTTTTTCGACCTCGGGGTAAAGCGGGCCATGGAAAGGAACCTGACGGTCGACTTGAATCCGAAATCCTATGCCTTTGGCGAGGCGTTCGAAAGTTGGATCGTTCAGGAATGCCATCGATTCAACGAGTACTTCAAGATGGATTTTCGGATCTCTTATCTGCGTACACAATCGTACGTGGAGGTTGATTTGATTTTCGAGCGTCCCGGCAAGCCGGATCTTCTCGTTGAAATAAAGTCAAGCGATTTTGTAACGGAAGACGACGTTCGGTCGTTGGCCAGAATTGCCAACGATTGGGATCGCAAATGCCAAGCCCAATTGTGGTCGCAAGACTTGCGAGAGAAAATGATTCTGGACGTGCAATGTCTCCACTGGCAGCAAGGATTGCAAAAGGCGTTTAAGGCTGGCGCATGATTTCTAACGCCTGGCCGGTGACGCCGCCCCAGGTTAAAAGAGAAATTCTGAAAAAAGCGCCATCGGCGTCAAGGGGGGTTTAATTAAGGTCTTTCTTCAGGCTATTGGATGTGTTAGCGCAATGGCATTAAAGGGAGTCCATGCTTTTCACGTCCAGGCCAGACAAAAATGAAATTCGTTTTTTGTTCGGCCTTTTAGTTTCGTTTTGCCTATCGATGATATCGATGACTTCTTTTGCCGAATTGACTTCGTTCGGAGGGAATGCGCCCTCCGCCGGGTTGTGCGCAGCTGTCAATGGTGTGATAGACAATGCAGGAAATGCGGGCAACGCCGTGACGGAACAGAGATCTTTGGCAATGAAGTTCGCCCGCATCGAATTTATCAAACGTTGGGGACCAAGGTCCATGAGGACAGGTCGACGGAAGCGTCCCCCTCCTGCTCCCCCTCCCGAGGTAAAACCAGAACTTTCGATAGGGGAGCTGGTGGAGCTGGCCTTGGCCTCTCCTGATCGTGATGCGATTCGAGCCTTCTTTTCTGAGTTGAAGGCGCCTGGAAGGGTCGAAAGTTTTCTCGGGATTCCCAATTTTGACCAAATATTGGATCATCTTTTGGCGAAGGCTTTATCTCGTTTAGATTTCCGTCTTCCTGATCCGAAAATCGTGCACTCTCTTTTTCAAAGTGCTATCGCCAAAGTGAGAGAGAGCCAGTCGTCAAATTTGTTTATTAGCAATCTCCAGCGCTCCTTGGCTCTGGCTCAACTCGTGAATTTCTATTTTCATGCCGCCGGCGACTCTTCCAATGAATTTGCGTCGAGGCGGCAGGTTGGAAGCATCTCGGGCGAATTGAGATCTTTAGGGGCCCCACTATGGCAACTCATCGGGGCTGCTGAAAAAAGGATTCTTCCAACGGTTCCCGTACCCTATTGGAGGTCGTTCGATGACGTGAAAGAAGGAATCCCCGCGCCGCTGCTCCTGCTCTATGGCGTTAACAAGGATTCACCTGTGCCAACTCATCCTCTCCAATTGCAATCCGAAAGCTTGGATTTGCGTCGAGCTGCCAAAAGGATGACGCCAGACGATGCCCTTGCGGTCCATTATTTTCTCGCCGATCCAAGAACTTCGTCTGATCCAGATCGGATCGAAAAACAATTGCTTGATATTTTTGCTCCACGAGGGCTCTCTTCAATTTTTCCGCTGCTTAGTTTTCCCGACCTGGTTCGCTTGGGTCTTGGTCTGTTGAGTTATTTCGATAGTGAACACAGCGAACAAAAGACCAATTACGCCACAAAGTCGGCCTTGGCGATATTGGCCCAACTTCAGCCAAATCCGGATGAAGGAAAAACTATCCAGTTTCTCAATCGACTGACTTGGATCGTCGAAGAAAACCCGCAAGGTTTGGAGTCTTATTTTTTTGTCTTGGCCGAATCTCCGGTGCTAAAGACTTTCCTCAAGGCCCCCGAATTCTATACGATCTTTAGGCGTGCACTTTACAGTTTCAAAGCCGAGACCGATGCCCGTCGGGCACTTTCCAGTTTCAAATCCGAATCCGAATTCGATGCCGGTTCGCTCGGCCCCAAGCTGAGCTTTCTCAAGACCATTGATATTCTCTTGGATAATGCGATCGATTTGAATTTGGAATTTTGGATGGACAAAGAAAATGAGCCCTCAGCCCGACGACGACACCTGCAAGTGGCGGTTGAACTGGCAAAATTGGGTCAGGGTTATTTCTCCCAAGTTTCGCCGAAATCGTCGCTCGCCGGGTCTTTTGCGAGAAAAGCCGAATCCTACTCGCAAGATCTTTTGCGATAATGGGGACATTGGCTCCGCAATTTTGAGCTGGCAGATAAGCTACAACCCTGTAGTTCGATTTCGCTTCATCGGAAAAAAATAGCAGAGTGTGCTCGTTGGCGTGACACCGGGAACCTCGTCTTGTGTCTGCTTCAATAATTGACTTAACGTTATGACTGTGTATGATCATAACGTTATGGACGTTAAGCAAAAAAATGAACTTCTCCTTCGGGGCCATTTGGAAAAACCGGGTTTATTTCCCCAAATCGAGGCTCTCGCGGACCTCCCCGTGCAATTTGAGCCTGATTTTGGTTTGGAAAAATTGCCGAAGGAGCCTGGACTGATCCTTATCCGTGGTGCCCGACAGATGGGAAAGAGCACATGGATGGAGTTGCAGTTAAAGAAAGCGATTCTGGAAAATGGAGCTGGTTCATCATTTTATCTCAACGGCGACGAATTGCTTGATTCGCAGCGGCTCTATGAGGAAATCAAGGCATTACTTCCGTTGTTCAAAAAAGGAGTGGCGGCACGACTATTCATTGACGAGATCACGGCTATTCCCAATTGGGAAAATGCGGTCAAGAGGCTTCATGATGAGGGGGAGACTCGCCATATCCTTCTTGTCACCACTGGCTCAATGGCCGTGGACCTCCGTCGCGGTCACGAAAGGCTTCCAGGGCGCAAAGGCAGGTTAGCTCGCAGCAAATACTTATTTTTACCGATCCCCTATGCGCAATTCGAACGTCTCTGTCGGTCCCATTTTGGCGGGGAGACTCTTGCCGCCTATCTCCTCTGTGGAGGTTCGCCCCTCGCCGCCAATGAGCTCATACAGGAAAGGCGAATCCCCGAATTCGTGATAGAACTCACGCGAGATTGGATATTCGGAGAATGTTCCCTGCAAGGTCGTTCGAGGAATTTACTCAATTGGATTTGTCAGCAACTATTGGTGCGAGGCGAAACTCCAGTTCCTCTTGCGAAACTGGCGAGGGAATCCGGCGCCGCCAACAACTCAGTCGTGCAAGGCTACGTCGATCTGATGGCCGATTTGCTTTGCTTAACCATCGCTCATCCTATTGATGGCTCCACCGGCCGGCCGATTCCGCGTAAGGCTTTTAAGTATCACTGGATTCATTTATTGGCCGCCACTTCGTTTCATCCCATGCGTCCTCGAACACTCACGGACTTTCAAGAATTTACGGCGAGTGAACAGGCTCGCTGGTTTGAATGGGCGGTCGCGCAAAAATTGTGGTGTCAAGCCGCACGGGCCGGCGTCGATTCGCCCGAAACCCAATTTTTTCTTTCGACTAGGGATCATGAACTTGATTTCAGAGTAGATTCACGTCATTGGATCGAGGTTAAGCGAGGACAATCGGGACCGACGGAATTTTCCTGGTTTACTAAGGCATTTCCTAAATCCCAGCTGAAAATCATTTGTTCAACACCGTTTTCAGCCGGTGCCATGACCGGTTTGCTATTAGAGGATTTCCTGCGGCAGCCGTGAGTCAGGACAAAAATCGTCAACCCTGTTAATAAACTTTCCAGGAGTCCAATTTTCAATTTTTTAGACGACAATTTTTTGATATCTTTGCGTTCGCATGTCGTGAGCCAGCTTCAGTCGCCTGACAAAAGGCCAAAGACTGCCGGCGGAATGAATGGGAGTGAAACATCGAATGTGGGGTGAACATGAAAACTTCGCGGAAGATCTCACGCCGCCAATTGCTGGAGCTGGGACTTATGCAAGCAGGGGCCTCTATTCTGCCGCGAAAGGCAACCGCCGCACATTATCGCGACGCCAAGATCACGCGACGTACAGAACCCTCCATCCTGCAAGGAGCAACGGATGAGAGCCGCACGCAGTTTTCAATCGTTCACAGGGCGCAAGAAAAATTCGCGGTCTCCGTGCATTCTCCGCGTGGGCAAAGCTGGAGCC
>PSRN01000116.1 GCA_003176075.1 Bdellovibrio sp. | reverse complement strand
GCCTGGCTCACCAGAGTCGCTACAAAAACCTTTGAGAAATACGAGCTGGCAGATCCTTACTTGGCCCCCATCGACAAGCTCCCCCGGGCAAACAGCGTGTTGGGATTCCAACTCGCTCTAAGGGCCCGTCGCACTAAATGAAAATTCCCAATCTCGCGGCCATCTGAACCCAGCGGTGATCGGGACTGACAAGACGGGCCGGAGCCATCAAATCACTCAAGGGCGCCCGCTGCACTCGCCCTTGGCGGTACACGACGGCCTGGCCCCAAGCTCCCTCACTGACCATGTTGGCCACCTCAACCCCCATGGTCAGGGTCAAAAAGCGGTCCGTCGTGGTCGGCGGATTTGAACGTTGCAAATGACCTAAGACCACGTGGCGCGATTCCCAGGATGTTTGAGCTTCAATCCAGCGAGAGAGTTTCTCGGCAAAACCGCCAAATCTCTCTTTTTGGGGACTGTCGGCCACTTCAAAGGCCACGCTCACGTCCTCTCCCTCCGCGCGCGCGCCTTCCGCCGCGACGATCAAAAGCCCGCGTTGTCCTTGCCTTTGTTTTTCCAGCACGAAGTTGAGAAAAGCTGACCGCTGAAAGGGACGTTCAGGAATCAAGATGGCGTCGGCATAGGACGCAAGTCCTCCACCCAAAGCAATCCAACCCGCCGTCCTTCCCATGGTCTCGACCACAATCGCGCGGCGGTGAGCCTCGGCGGTGGCACGCAAGGCATCCACTGAATCCGACACCACCTCACAGGCTGTATCGAATCCAAAAGTGATCTCGGTTCCCGCCAAATCGTTGTCGATGGTTTTTGGAACGCCGATGATCTTTAATTGATCGGAAAGCCGCCTGAGGGCGGAAAAAGTTCCGTCGCCACCGGCGACCACCAGACCTTCAACATTCAACTGGCTCAAGTGATCCAAGAAAACGGATTCACGCCCCTGAACGGCGGTGCGGTTGGAAGTTCCCAGCAAGGTTCCAGCCTTGGCGTGCAATCCCGTCAGATCGCAATGCTGCAACTCAACGAACTGCTTGCCGAAAATTCCTTCGAACCCGTCCCTGATTCCCACCACAGCAAAATTCAGGCTCTTGAGAGCCCGCACCGTGCTTTCGATGATTCCATTCAAACCAGGGGCATCTCCTCCTCCGGTCATGATCGCGATTCTCTTTGTTCCCATGGGACCGGCACTATAGCTTATTGTGGTCCGAGGACAATCAATGATTCAAAGTCCTGCGACAAATTCCTATTGGTGATCCGATTGATCCCCTGGCGAAGCGCCGTCTCCTCAGGCCACTCATTTGCCGGTCGGTCAAAAAGATCATTCAACATGCTGGCCAGGCGATAGCCGGCGGCCTTGAGCTGGGTTTCAATCACCGGCAGCGCTTTGGCAATGTAAGCCTGATTGTCTCCTTGATAGCCGGAAAAACAGTTCTCCCTTTGCCGGAGGCTTTGCTCCACCAGTGTTAGCGGATCGCTAAAACCTTCGCGCGGAGCGGTGTCTGAGACGTTCGACTCGAGGTAATCGGCATACCAACCCGCCCGTTGGCGGGCGGTTAAGGGACCGAAATCGCGGACATGGGCGACTTCAAAAATTGTCGAGTCCCACAGGGCGTGAAGCTTCATTTGCTTGCCGAACCAATTGACCATCACGTCATTGCCGCCACGGTTCTCTGGCGGCCCTGTGTGCAATGGCTGGTGCGCATCGCCAATGAAATGGATCAGAAACTTCAAGGCGAGATGTTTCTCTTCGCCGCTCGACGGGTTGTTTCGCAGTATTGATGCCCCTCGCAGAATAGCCATGACCACATCGCCCTTCTCGAGTTCAGAGTGATCTTCTTGATCAAGGCCCTGCAGATAAGACATGTGATCGGAAATGTTCGAGTGGTGATAAGCCGAGGTGTGGTGATAAGCATGGGTCGGCCGGACATGGTCGGCCCAGCTTGAAACCTCGACGAAATCTTCTCCCGCCAAGATCTGCTGCGCCTTGCTCCAAGCGCTTCGACTCATATGCCTCTTGGCGATCTCGGCCACTGTCTCGTGCCCCAAGACCCCCCAGGCGAAAAGTTGTTGCGGTAAAATTGTCAATGTTGGAAAAAATGCGACATATATGAAGTATGCGAAAGCACTGCGTGCTTGTTTCATGGCCCCCCCTAGGGCCAAAGCATATTCACAATCTTCGGAAAGGCAAGAAGGTTGAGGCGCGGCCGCTCATGACGAGCGGCAAGCGATCACCTTCTCGTAAAGAAGACTCGCAAAGAGCGTCAGAAAGAAGGCTCCCGTAAGGACGGCCACCAAGCCGGCGCCGGCCGGCCAGTCAAACACATAGCTGAGAATAAAAGCGGAAGTCGTGCAGACCAAACCAATCAACCAAGCCAGCAATAACCGGTCCCGCACCCGATCGGCAAAGCGGCAGGCCAGTGCCGCTGGCGCCACCAGCAATGAAAAAACGACGAGAACGCCCGCGTGATGAGTCGAAAAAGTAATAACCACGCCAAACAGAAGGTAAAACAAGAAATCCCAGAAGAACGATTGGCGCTCGTGCCGTGAACACCGCCAAAAGGCCTCGCGAAAGATCCAGTGGATGATCCCGACAATTCCATAGACGAGGCCCGTCTGAATGACCTGCTCTTTTCCCACAAATAAGATATTGCCGACCAGAGCCTCTTTGAGATGCTCAGTCCCGTGCGGCAGCCGATCCATGACCAAAACCAAAACGCCGCTGGCGAAAGCGTAAGTGATGCCGATCAAAGTCTCTTGTGAAATCCGCTTTTCATAGCGGCGAAAGGTCGCCAGCAACAAAGCGGCCAGTAAGCAAAAGGCCAAAGAAGATGGAAGAGACGTCGACTCATCGCCCTCCTTGGCCCAGAGCAGGCTTGCCGCTCCTCCAAGGGCAGCGACCTGCGCCAGACTGATATCGACGAAAATCACTTCCCGCTGAATCACGTGCAGCCCCAAATACGCATGAATCGCCACCAACAGAACAGAAAGCGCAAAGGGGTAAGCAAAGAAGGAAAGAATCTCCGAGTATTGCGACATCTTATTTCTTGAGATTATTTCTTGGAACAGGCCCGTTCAATAGTTTTGACCAAAGCCTCGATCACCTCTTGGAGGGGCTGCGCGTCAGCACTCACTGCCACCCGTTGCACAATCACGCCTGGAACCTCTCTTTGAATTTTCTCGCCGGCATCGTCGGCAAAGTATTCTTCGATCAACACCAGGCTGATTTTGCGCTTCTTCATTTGTTCAATCACGTCAATCAAATGACTGGCTGTGGGTGGAATCCCTGGCCGCGGCTCCAGCTGAATATCCGACTTGAGTTTGAAGCGATCAAGAAAATAAGAAAATGTCTTGTGGTGAGTGACGACTTCTTTGACTCCGCAGGTGTCGATCCGTTTCTGCCAAGCTTTGGTCTTTTCTGTCATTTGCCCCTCGAACTGCCGGGCCCGCTCAAGAAAAGCTTTGCCGTGAGCGGGGTCCAACTCCGCCAGGCGATCGGCAATCAAGCGCGCGGCTTGCCCCATACGGATGGGGTCCAACTGAAAATGGGGGTTCCCGCCCGGATGAACATCGCCGCCAGCCCGCGTGACCTGACCCGAGGCCACTTCGAGCGGGTTGAGAGAGCCGCCCAACTCCAGGTACCCCTTTGTTCCCATGGCAATTTTTCGATTGGAACAGCCTTCAATCAGCGGTTTGATCCAGGCCTCTTCCAGCTCAAGCCCCTGGGCGATCACTAAATCGGCATCGCGAAGCCGTACCATGAATGAAGGTTTCGCCTCGATGAGGTGGGGATCCTGGGTTCCCTTGGCAAGGGCTGAAACGTTCACATCCATGCTGCCGACCGTCTCCACCAATTGGCGCAAATCCGGCGTCGTCGTTACAACTTGGAGTTTTCCTTGAGCTGAACTTGCCGCCCCACCGATGGCCATCACCAGAAAAAAAAGATTCCAGGTACTTTTTGCGGGGCTAGCTGAGTTAGAGAAGTTCTTCGTCCAGTTCATTTAGCGTAGTTTATGGCGAAAGAGGCGCTTAGCCAAACGACTATTTCTTTGATCGGCAATGTGCCATGGCGGGCACAACAACTGCCCCAATGAAATTAGAATTCGCGGATCCTGGGTCGCCCCGCCTTTTGCTGCAACATGCCCCGCAAAAAGTACCTGAAACCTAATAAGAATGCGGCGGGTGGAATCCGATCAAAAAATCCGCCTGCAGCATGATTTTGTTTTCATCAGCTGAAAGTCCCTTGGTCAAGCGAACGTCCTCAGCCAGGCCATGCCGGTGGTCATATTCAATTTTCAAGAAAGAGAATTCGCTCATGCGAAACTGCAAAGCAACCGCTTGCCTGGTGAAGAGGTCGTTGGCCAGGGGCGCCGGATTAACCAACGGGTCCCCCGAAGCTCCGTCGGCCTTGAAATACTCGGTTCGAGTCAGTGCCGACCATCGCTCGGCGAATTGAAACTGCAACCAAATGTTGGCGCCCGAACCCACTTCGTCGGCGCTGTCGGGCTGGCCGCGGGTCCGTTGCATCCATTCGACCCCCAGAATGAACGAGCGATAGAGACCCAGGACTGCCGGTCGCCACTTGAATGTAAGGTCCGCCCCCACCAGACTTGTCGTCGTGCGCAGCGAATTGGGTCCCTGGGCCCAGGAAAGTCCAGCTTCAAAGGTCGCCTCGTCGGAAAGATCAATTAAATTTTTAAAATGCGCCAGCCCCACCCCGGCCGCGGGAGAGGGCGAATGAAACTCAGGATTTGCGGGATCTTTGTCGTCGCCGCCGGCTCCCCGCAGATACTGCAGAGTCAACTCCGAGAACCACGAAACCGGAAGCAAAAACGCGGCCGACAAGCCCACGTCGTTAAGACCTTCCTCGCCCAGCAAAAGAGTGTTGGCCAGCGGCGCGTCCACCAAAGGAAAGGCATGGGTATGAAGGAGATTGTGCTTGCCAAAGGCGGCCTTGAATTTTCCGACCTTAATGGTCGTTGCGCTGAAATATGAAGACTCGGCAAAGAGTTCCTCGGGCATCACCTTCCATTCTTCTTTGACCAAACCCGTGGTGCCGGTCGAAAGAGTGGGACTCACAGTCAGAACCATCGTCAGACGACTGTAAGGATCCACATCGGAACGAAAGCCAATTTCGGCTTCTTGCACGTTCAGACCATTTCGCCCCAGATCGTCACCGACTTCATCGGCCTTTCCCCAATTGGAGTTCCGATACAATAACAATGTGTCGACGCCAATGTCAGGGGTTCGCAGGGTGTTGGTCGCGGCAAATGTCGAAGGAGAAAGTAAAAAGGAAGAAAGGAAGAAGAAACAGAAAGAAAAACGGAAAGAAAAACCCAAAAGGACGGAGCAAAGAATCTTTGAATTCATGGTTCGATTCTCTCCACTCGCTTTTCAAAACGTCAACTTGCTTTTGCCCGGTTTGAGAGGCTGTATGTGTGGCCTATTCCTTCCCTCCCGGAAGCTTGATCGGCGTCAAGCCCGACTTTCCAGCTGAAACCACCTCACCCTCGCTCTCCAAAACCCAGCTCACCTCGGCTAAAGTTTCATCGCAGCTCTCTTCGAGACTTCTGGTAGAATTCGGAACTTTATAATGGCCCATCAACCCTTTCAAGTCGGGTGGGACAGTCTGGTACATAAAACAGTAATGCATGCAAGCAGTTGTCCTGCACTGGGCTGTGCAGCTGGAGGTCAGAGTCCTCATTTGCAACCGAACCTCCTCCCTGTCGATAGCTCGATCAGTCTCTGGATTATTGGAAGTGACGCGCCCATTGTCAGATCGATACCATACAAATCGAAGATTCTTCGGTCGGTTTTTTTTGTAAGGAAGGTCGCCATCCATCATTATCAAAAGCAAGTTTTCCTCCACTAGCCTTGATTTCACACGCGGATCAAGATTCTGACCGGGCAAGCTATAGACAAAACTCATAGCTCGATTAGCTCCAGTGGAGTGCCCCATGAAGAAATACTTTACACCGGGATCGGGTTTGAAGTCCTGAGTGAATCGCGAAATCTCGCTCTGGGCGTAGCCTTGAACCTTGAAATCCTTGTCTACTTTCTTCAGCTGCTTCTCTGCACTCATGGCCCAGCACTTCATAGCGCTGGGTTCTGAACCGTTTCCACCAAAGACGATTAAAACCTTTTTCTTTGCTCCGTGGGCGGCCGCCGTGGAGGAAAAGAGCAGACAAAATATCCATCGCTGGCACGCCAGTTTCCAGCTCATGCGATCGATTTTATCGCAAAACACCGACCACGAGGTTGCAAGGTCCCTATTATCTCAAAAAGAGACGCTGCCGGGGTGCCGAAGGACCGAGGGGTCAAAGGAGCCCAAAGCGCTGATTTGGGGAGCTGGATTCCGGCTGACCGGCCTGTGGCATGGACTGAATTTGCAGAAGGACCTCGTTGATGCGGGTGTGGTAGGAAACGAGTTCTTCATCCTGAATTAACCATTCAATCGCATCGAGGATCGGCCTGTTCGATGGGCTGTTCATGCCGGGAAACACTTGCCTGACCTGATCCAGAGTCCGCACCACGTTGGCTGCCATGGAATCATACCCGGCTTGTGCTTGAACCCGCACATCGGCAGGCAAGTAAACCCGATTCGTATAGGTGCAGGACATAGCCCGGCCGACATCTGAAATGAATGGGACAAGAACGATAGCGATAGCGATAGAAAAACTAACTATGGGCAGATAACTTTGAAAGCGCCAATGGAAGCCGCGATTGAAAGCGCGATTCTGAGATCTCACTGAATCCCCCCCTGAAAATTAGACCGAACGCTAGCCAGTCAAAATCTAAACGGCAAGAATAAAATTCTAGGAGTGTTTTGAATTTGGCTACCCGCATTCAATCAGCCGGAGCCACAGCATTAGCCGCAGCGACAGTCTCAGTCCGAGTCATCAGTTTTGCTGTTAACGCCAAAGTATGGCCGCGGCTGTGGCTGATTGATTGCGGCCAGAGACCTTATATTTGACAGTATTTTACCATATTCCTATACTGGTACTGATTTATGAGGTGAATATGGGTGCTATAAAAAAAATTACCGTTAACATACCCGAGACTTTGCTAGAGAACGCGAAACGGGTGACGGGGTTGGGAATCACTGAAACCATCATTGAAGGTTTGCAGGAGATCGAAAAGCGCGAGAAACGAAGGGCGCTGGGCGCCTTGAAGGGTAAAATCGCGTTTGATTTGAATCTTAAGGAAACCAGAAAGTGATTTTGGTCGATACATCCGCATGGATCGACTTTTTTCGAGGGCGAAGGCCCCTTGCCGAGATGGTTCAACAGAGCCTTGAAGCGAATCAAGTTGCGATTTGTGGTCCGGTAATGACGGAAATATTGAGGGGATTCAAATCGGAAAAGGAACGAAATGTGGTGTTGCCCCTGCTGGAGGGATGTCGATTTTTATCTCAACCGGACAGGCTTTGGGAAGACGCAGGCAACTGTGGATTTCATTTGCGGCGTATTGGCAAGACAGTCAAAACTTTGGATTTGCTAATTGCTTGCTATGCCATGGCTCATTCCGCAACCATCCTGACTTCAGATGGCGATTTTGCCCTAATGAAAAAAGCTGGCTTGGACATTGGAATTTTACCTTAGTTCAAGTTGAGCGCTCGGCGGCTTGAAAGACGTGTAAGTTATTGCTTAGGCCTTCGCAGCTGGGGCTTTCGCCGCCGACTTCTTCGCTTCCATGGCGGCAAAAAAATCCGCCAGTTTTTGCTCCCGCTCGTTACTTTTCCAAGGCCTTACACCATCGGGAAAAGTGGTGACCAGATCGGAACGGATTTCATGCAAAAAGCGCGAAACCGCGACCGGCCGATTCGCGCCATAACGTCGCCGCGACTTGCAATATGAAAGAATCAATTTCTCTTGCGCCCGCGTAAGGCCGACGTAAAACAGGCGGCGTTCTTCATCGACGTTCGATCCCAGGGTGCGGTGGGGTAACAGGTCTTCCTCCACTCCGATCAGGAAGACCACCGGGAATTCAAGGCCTTTGCTGGCGTGCAAGGTCATCAGTGAAACTTCATCAGACTTGCGATCGTTATCCAACTGGTCCCGCAGCTCCATGCGGTCGAGGAACTCCTCCAAGGAACTTTCCGACTTTTCATTCCTGCTGGTTTCATTCTTACTTAAGAACTGTTCCAGGATACGGGCGAAAATCTCCACCAAATTCCATTTCTTTTCAGCTGATGAAGCCTCGCTGGTGGTATCAAACAAATATTTTCGATAACCCAGCTCATCAAGGAATTGAGTCAACGCCAACGCCGGTCCTGATTGAGCCGAAACGATCCGCTGCCCCAGCGGCTTCATCATCGTCAGAAAATCCGCCACCGCCGACGAAGTGGCGGCGGGAAGGCCAGCCTGCGCGGCCCGCTCGGCGGCCCACAGAAAACTGTTGCCGTGCGCTTGTGCGAATTTTTCAATTAACGCGAAACTTTGATCACCGATTCCACGCGGCGGCAGGTTCAATATCCTTCGCAAACTCAAGTCCGTCCGACTGACTGAAAAGCGCAGGAAAGCGACCACGTCTTTGATTTCCTTGCGGTCAAACATCGACGTCCCGCCCGAAACTGAATACGGAATTTGATTCTGGCGAAGCAGGGTCTCCAACAATGAAGATTGGGAGTTGGAGCGATACAGGACCGCCATCTCTTCGTACTTTCGGCCGGCCTGGTGCAGATCGCGGATTTCCCGAATAATCGCTTCCCCTTCCAGATCTTCATTCTCGTAAACAAAAACTTCCGGCTTCTCGGCGTTGGTGGCTTTCTTTTCCGCGCGCAGAACCTTTCCATGCCGATGCTTGTTCCGCGCGATCAGGTCATTGGCCAGGGCGAGAATCGGCGCCGTCGAACGG
>PSRN01000217.1 GCA_003176075.1 Bdellovibrio sp. | reverse complement strand
ACGCCGCATTAGCTTCGCTCCTCCGGCGCAAAACCCCGCCGCACGGTGTTCTCAGTCACACAACGGGGCTCCATAAAGTTGTGCAAGTAATCGGGACCTCCGGTTTTGCTGCCGACGCCTGACATTTTGAAGCCGCCAAAGGGATGACGGTCAACCAGCGCGCCCGTGATTCCACGATTGATGTAGAGGTTGCCGCATTCCATAAGCGTGGAGGCTTGTTCAATGTTGTTTGGGCTGCGCGAGAAGACACCGCCGGTGAGACCATAGTCGACACCGTTGGCCACTTCGATCGCCTCGCTGAAATTTTTCACGCGAATGATGGCAAGCACGGGTCCGAAGATTTCTTCCTGAGCCAATTTCGACCGGGGATCCACCGACGCGAAGATGGTCGGCGGGATGAAATAACCCCCAGCCAAGTGATTCAGTGGAGCCCCCTCATAGGCCACGGGATGCGAGCCTTTCGCTGTTTCAATAGTCTTTTTTATTCGCGCAAAAGCTTCGCGATCCACCACCGGACCATAGTAGTTTACCGGGTTGCTCGCTTCGCCGACGCTCAGGCTCTTGGCCGCTTCAACCAAACGAGCGACAAAGCGATCATAAACCTCATCTAGCACAATGGCGCGCGAACAGGCCGAACATTTTTGCCCGGCAAATCCAAAGGCGGAATAAAGAACGCCATCGACCGCTTCGTCCAGATCAGCGTCCGAATCAATAAGGATGGCGTTTTTACCGCCCAGTTCAACAAGGGCTCGTTTGATATGTTTTTGTCCGGTTTGCACGACCGAGGACCTTTGCAAAATATGAAGGCCCACAGTACGGCTGCCGGTGAATGCGATGGTCGCGACATCTTTGTGTTGCACCAAGTATTCCCCTACGATCTCGCCCTGACCCGGTAGAAAGTGGGCCACGCCAGCCGGGAAACCAGCCTCGCGCAGAAGATCCATCAAACCCGCGCCGACGATGGAACTTTGCTCGGCCGGTTTCATAATGACCGTGTTGCCAGTGACGAGGGCCGCCACCGTCATTCCGGCGAGGATGGCGAGCGGAAAATTCCAAGGCGCGATGACTAATGTGAGGCCGCGCGCTTGATAATGGTATTGGGAGTTTTCGCCGGGCGCACGGCCAGCCCGCAGGGATGGCGCCAGCCGCCTCATTTCCCTGGCGTAGTACCTGCAAAAATCGATCGCTTCGGCCACCTCGGCGTCGGCTTCGACGGCCGGTTTTCCGACCTCGAAAACCTGGGTCGCGATCAAGCGAAAACGGTCCCGCGACATCAAGTCAGCGAGCCTCTCCAGAAGCGCGGCCCGCTCTTCGGCGGGCCGCTGGCGCCACGGAGCAGCCGCCTTCATGCTCGCCCTGACGGCTGCTTCCGCTTCGGCCTCGCCGGCCAGGTGAACAATCCCCACCCTTTGCGACGGGCGTGAGGGGTTCTCGCGCGTCAGGGTTTCCGCGGTTTCCATGACTTTGCCATCAACGACCGGGAAATAGTGTTTTTCAAAATGGAATTCTCGCAGGGCCGAGGCCAGGCTTTGGCGGTTGTTGCTGTCGGCAAAATCTTTGAGCGGTTCGTTGTGAAAAACCTCATATTCACGAGACGCCTTGGCGTGGCTGCGCACCAAATTTTCGTGGGGATCCCGCAATAGCTTCTCCGGCGACAGGCCTTCGGCGAATTTCCCGCGCAACCACGACTCATTGGAAGTGTTCTCGAGCAACCGGCGCACCAAGTAGGCCATCCCCGGAATCAGCTCGCCGACCGGGGCATATTCACGCACGCGGTAACCTTTTTCGACCAGAGCTTTTTTGATCGGATCCGCCATGCCGTAGAGCATCTGAACCTCGACGGCGGCCCTGGGAATTCCCAGACGCTCGGCTTCGACCAGCGCGTGGGCAATCGAGCGTACGTTGTGCGAGCCAAAGGCCACGCGCAGACTGGGAAAGGCCCCCAGCAGCGCATCCGAACAATCCTCGAAGCTGGCGTCGGATTCGGCTTTGTTCAAATAGACCGGAATGGGCCATCCCTTTTGCCTGGCCTCGATGGTTTCGAAGTCCCAGTAGGCCCCCTTGACGAGTCGAATGGTGAAGGGGGTGCCACGTGAACTGGCGCAAGCGATCAGGCGTTCAATGTCGGCCAGGGAATCGCGCAGATAAGCTTGAATCACACAGCCGAAAAAAGGGTAGGAGCGAAATTCCGGTTCTAAAACAAGCTCCCGGAAAATTTCCAGGGTCAGATCCTTGACGCCGAAGTTTTCCATGTCGAGGTTGAGAAAAACCAGCTTGGCCTGGGCTTTGCGAAACAAAGGGCGAAGCCGCTGCTTCAACTTTTCTTTGTTTTCATCCCAAGCTTCGTTGATTTGCGAATACAGCGCCGTCAACTTGACGCTGACATTCACCTTGGGAATGGGCCCCTGGTGGTCGCGGTCGATTTGCGGGTTTTCTGCCCAAGACTTCGTGTCTTCAGCGAGCCGATCGATCATTTCTTCGTAGCGTTTTTGATAATCCAAGGCCTCGCTTTCACTGAGGGTCGCTTCGCCTAAAATATCAAGGGTGAAAGTGAGAGATTCTTTGCGCAGTTTTCGCAGGACGGGCAAGGCCTCAGCCGCATCTTCGCCGGTGATGAACAGCTTGGCCATTTGCGTGACGTTCTTGCGAATAGCTCCCGCCATCAGCGAGGGAGCCAATGACCCGAGACCCAGTCCGACGTTGAAAACGGCGGGCAGGGTGTCGCCGGCTTCCGCGAAGTATTCCCGCAAGTGCCTGGCGACTTCGGCACCCGATTGCAGTGAGGGTAAGACGTCGACAAAGCGAAAAAGCTGGGTCTTGAATTTTTCGTTTTTCATCGACCAATCCATGATCGAACCGTACCAGTAGTCCTTACTGAACAAAGAAAGTTTGGAGTACTTTTCCGCGCTCCGCAGAATGTCTTTTCCAAGGGTTTCGACAAGCTGGTTTTGCTCCGGAGATTTCGCGGGGGGGACTGATTCAGTGCTCATCACCTGAGTCCTCGTCTTTATCGGCGTGGGCGGCGAAGCCGCCACGGGTGTTGGTGGCTTTGATCACTTTCCAGATGTGGGTGATCTGGCCTTCGATTTCGGCCTTGACCCGGTCGCCGTCGCGCAAGGGACCGACGCCCGCCGGTGTTCCGGTCAGGATCAGGTCGCCGGCGCAAATCGGGAAATAGGTCTGAACATATTCAAGAAGATATTGGCAATTAAAAATCATATCACGGGTTCGACCCTCTTGCCGGAGTTCGTCGTTGACCCAGAGTCGAATCCTAAAGTCGGCGGCCTCCGACACGTGGCGGAGGGTGAAAGAGGCGGAAACCGGGCACGCTCCATCGAAGGATTTGGCGAGGGTCCATGGCCCGCCCCTTTTCTTGGCCTCGGCCTGCAATTTTCTCTCGGTCAGATCAAGGGCCACCGCGCCTTCGATCACCTGCAAGCTGGGACCCAGCTTCAACGCCAGCTCGACTTCGTGATGAACCTCTTCCGTCCAATGGGGGAGAACGATCTCATTGCTGAAAACCGTGGCGGAACTTCCAGCCTTTAAAAAGACGACCGGCACCGACGGAGTCGGCGCGTTCATTTCACTGACATGATCGCGGTAATTGCGACCGACGGCCCAAATATTTCTAATGGTCATTGGAAACCTGCCCTTGGTGAAGGGAGTGCCAACGGCCCTCCCGGATTGCAAAAACGACAAAAGAACCTGGCGGCCAGGAGAGCGAGGCGATTGGTAAGGACCCTTCATCGGGAATCAGGGTCATCGCTTCCTCCAGCCAATCCAAATGAGAACAGACGAAGACCGTGGCGTTCGTTTCAGCCAGTTCTTCAAGGGCGGCGAGTATTCGCCGTTGGAAATGCAATATTGTGCTGTCCCCTCGCTCATCAAGCTCCGATCGAGTTTCCAGGCGGAGCCCCAAGGCCTGAGCCAGAGGCTGGAAGGTCTCTTGTGTTCTTCGCTTGGGTGAGGTCCATAACCGTTCGGGTTTGGTCAGTCGCGCCGGTTGGGTCCTGGTCATTGGCTTTTCAGCGACCCACTGTACGAGATTCTTGGCTTGCCGGAGTCCCGACTTGGAAAGGGCGCTCTGCGATGATTCGGAAGGGCCTCGTTCGGCGTGACGAAAAAATGCGATGTGCATTTGTTGAGTCTAATCCAAGTCATGGTCCCCTTGACAGTGAAAGTCCCGGGTGAGACCTTTCCCGCTCATGGCTGCCTCGCCTTCCTCCACTCAGAATTCCGTGTATCGCTTCGTGTCAAACGATCTGACTCTGCGAATTGCAGCTGTGGATGCGACCGAGGTTGTGCGACAAATGCAAGCCCTGCAAAAAACTTTACCTCTAGCGACACTGGGTGTGGGACGAGCCATGGTTGGCGCCATTTTGTTGGCGGCGCAACTCAAGGAGGGTCAAGAAGTGGGCCTGCTCTTTCGCGGCAATGGCCCTCTGGGCACGATTTATGCTGAGGCCAGCTCGGATGGCGCGGTCCGCGGCTACTGCCCCGAGCCCCTTTATCAGGCACCCAACGCTGCCGACGCGATGAACCTGGGTCAGGCTATGGGCCATGGGACCCTCTCGGTCGTTCGCCATCAACCCTTTCAGCGGCAGCCTTTTCATGCCCGTGGCGGCTTCGGCGCCCACGCTGGAACCGTGGCGATGGTGTCCGGCGAAGTGGGTGACGACATTGCTCATTATCTGCACCAATCCCATCAAATCCGTTCGGTCGTGAGTTTGGGAGTCTATTTGGATGTTTTCGGTCAAGCTCGCGCCGCAGGCGGCGTAATGATCGAAGTCATGCCGGGGGTGGAAGAAGAAGTGGTCGATCTGCTTCAAAAGAACGCTGCGCAGGCGACGACTCCTGTTTCCAAGCGGCTCCTTGAGGGAGCCAGCCCCGAGGATCTGATCGCCGATTATTTGCGGGGAATCCCGGTGACCCGAATTCCTCATCAGGCGCAAATTCGCTACCACTGCCCTTGTACGCTTGATCGCGTGAAACGCGCCCTGACAACACTTGGAACCGGAGGCTTGGCGGAAATGGTCGAAGAAAATCATGCCGCGCAAATCACCTGCCAAGTCTGTGGCCGCCAATATCAGCTTGAAATTTCGGAATTAACTGCTTTACTGCAAGAGGTAAGAAGAAACTCCCTGCATTAACTGTCGTGTACATCTTGCTGGCTCGTAGGGACATTGAACTAGCTGGGTTACGAATTGAGTAGCTCGATGGAGCAAGAAACGTGTCTCAACACCCGCCTCCCAATCCCCCACAGAATGCCGCCTCAGGCGCGCCTTTAAAGGTTTTGATTATCGAAGACGAAAGCGAAATCCGCGAATTCCTGGTGGCTCATCTGCAAGATAGCGGTATGGAAGTCGTGGCTCTGGCCACGGGTGATGAATTGAAAGTCACTTTCAACAGTTTTGTTCCCGATGTGGTGCTGCTCGATCAAGTGATGCCAGGAAAATCGGGACGGGAAATCATCCGTGAAATCCGCTCGCAGGTGCAGTTTTCCAATTTGCCCATCATGATGGTCACCGGTCTGGATGGGGAAGCGGACAAAGTTGAAACGCTCGCCGACGGGGCGGATGACTACATGACCAAGCCCTTCAGCGTTCGTGAAATCGTCGCTCGCATCAATGCGTTGGTTCGGCGTTCCCAGGCCGCTTACCGGGCGCAACAGAGAAATATCAGGGTCCGTGATCTCGATGTGGATCTGGTGGCCCACCGGGTGACATTAAAATCACGTGAAATTCCCCTGACTCTGACGGAATTCAAGATCCTGGTCGAACTCCTTCGTCAGTGCGGTCAAGTGCTCACTCGGGACCGGCTGCGGGAGCACGCCTTGGGCAACCTCAACGTGGCCGACCGAACCATCGACGTCCATATGGCATCGCTGCGAAAAAAGCTGGATGAGATGGGCGATCTGATCGAGACGGTTCGTGGCGTCGGTTACCGAATGGCCCCTTAGCTTAGGGCGTGTTCAAAACAGGCCCTCGTCTTAAGACCTTTCCAAAACAGGCTGGAGGGAGGGAGTTTTGTCTCGTTCTCCTCTCCAGAAGGATGGAATTTGCGGATAAGAGTGGAGGCTCTCGGAAACCCAC
>PSRN01000252.1 GCA_003176075.1 Bdellovibrio sp. | reverse complement strand
GGCGAAGCCACCAGGAGAATGAAATCTCTTCCAACCCTGGCGTGCGTTTCATCATTCGCGCCGATCGGACCGAAGTCCGTCAGCAGGCCCTCAAGGCCTTCGACGCTGAGACCACCACGCCTTCGCAGTTGGCCGACGCGGCGAAGGACGGGAACCTCACCTTGGCCTCGGATGTTGAGCGTTTGATCAAGAATTCGGATCTGCTGGCGAATGCCGGCGATCACGGCCTGGCGGCGATTCTGTGCCGCCAGGCTCTTCGCTATGACTCCCGATCAGTGACCGCCATTGACCGGCTGTTCCTGCTCACAAGGTCCGATGCCGAAAGATTCAAATTAGCGAAAACAGCCTATGAACTTGAGCCCAATTTGGCGCGCGGTCTACGGCTGGCAAAAATCCTGGTTGAAAAGAACCAGCTGGAACGGGCCCTTGAGCTCTACCTTCAGATCGCCGCTCAAATCACCGAGGAAAATGAACTGGTCTTTGAGATCTACAAGGACGTCGGCAACATCTATGTTCGCCAGAGGGATTTTGACGGCGCTGAGGAGTATTACCACAAGGCCTTCGCGCTCAACCCGGACTCCGACGTCTTGCATGTCAACCTGGGGACTCTCGAAATTCAGCGTTCAGAGTGGGGAAAAGCCCGCGACTTTTTCCGCGAGGCTGTCGGTCGCAATGTGAATAACGACAAAGGGTGGGTCGGGCTCGCTCTGGCGCACGAAAAATTGGCCGAAGTGGAACTGGCATTCGCGAACCTTGAAAATGCCATTGAAATAAATCCGGCGAACCGCACCGCCGTTCATATGATGGCCCTGTGGGGTCAAAAATATCGCCGCATCGAACCGGCGATTCAAGCCCTGCAAGAATTCCTTTCCAGCGAATCATTTGACGAGGAACTTTCACTCGCCTTGATCGAACTCTTTTGCGAGCGCCAGCAGTACAAGCTCGCTCAACTCGAACTTGAACGGCTGCTTTTGTGGAATCCGGAACGACCGGAACTTTTCGAATTGGAACGGAGATTTCGTGAAATCGAGGTTTCTACAGCTGGATGAGAAACTTGAACAAACTCACTTTTGAAAATAATATTCCTTTCCGGGACGGCCGGGCCCTCTGCTCGCTCAGAAACCCGCGGCGCGAGGCCCAACAATGGGTGGAACGGCAGCGTCCCGACCCCTCGTGTGAGACCCTGGTTCTGGGAATCGGCGCTGGATTTCACCTCGACCAACTTAAGCTGACCTATCCGGCGATGAAGATCACCGGCCTGGATTTCAACTCAGGTGCGGAGGTGACGCCCGTGGCGTCTGCGGAGGCGCCGGAGGCACCGACTTGGCCATTGGTGAACGGCTGGAAAGCGATCATCCTGCCGCCAGAAGTTGACGCCACAGAAATTTGGCACTCGATCGTAAAACCCAGACTGGCAAATGATTTCCAAGTCCTTCGCTTTCATCCGTCCTGGGCCGCCTGCGAAGCCAGTTTTCAAGACCTTGAAGATGTACTTCTCGGCCAGAATTTAAAGAACGGCGATCTGATCCCGTGGCTCGCCGAGGATGAAGGCGTGCGCAAGTGGTGCCATGAGGTTTCGCCTGAGCTGGCCCTTTCGCTTCGTTCGCTGATGGATGATCAGATAACAGGCCGGGATCCAGTGCCCGGAGCCCGAAGTCCCGGCCGATGGAGTTCTCGCCAAAAAGTTTTCCTGGCCATGCGGGAGTTGATCGCTTGAAGATCCTGGTACTTTCCTTTCTTCGCCTTGGGGATTTCTTCCAGCAGGCCCATCTTCTGCGGGCCATGACTGACGACGAAATCCACGTCAGCGGGTTTGATGAACTCGCCCCGGCGGTGCCACTCTTTCCAGAATGGCGATTTCACCTCTATCCCCGCCGGCAATTTCACCTTCAGGATCAGCGGCGACCCTGGTATCGAGGGGCTTATTTACTGGAACAATTGATTGAATCCCTGGACCGCGAGTCCTTCCACAAGATCTACAATTTTACCCACACTCGCTTTTCCGCTCGCTTGATGGACTGCCTGAGAGGCGGCGAAAAAGTGGGCGTTCAATTTGCCGAGGGCCGTGCCGCCGGATGGACTCCCGCGCTGCGGGAATTCAATGATCAGTGGATTGAAACATCTTTTCCCCGATTGAGTTACATTGACTTTTTGGCGGAGGCATTAAGCCTCCCGTCGCCGCCGCTGGTGGAGGCACGACCATTAGCAGGGACGCCGCCCCAAACCGGTGCGCAACCTCATCTACAAAGGCCCGTTTGGCTGCAACCGCTCACCAGCGACGACAAAAAAAATTGGCACCTTTCATCTTGGCGCGAACTTTGCCAGCGTCTCGACGGCCTGATCGTCGGTGCCCCGGCGGAATCTGATATTCTTCGCCGTCATTTTCCGGATTGTAAGATCGCGGCCTTATCGTTACTTGAAATGAAAAGGCAAGCTGAGGACTGCCGGCTTTTGATCAGCGGCGACACGAGCGTGCTGCACTTCGCGGTGCTGTTCGGCATTCCGACCCTTGGCTTGTTCTTAGGGCCAGCCAACCCGCGAAAGACAGCTCCACGGCAACGCGGGGCTCATGTCCTTTGGCCCCAGGCGCCTTGCTCCCCTTGCTTTCACTCCGGCACTTGCCATCAGGCAAGACACCATTGCGCGGAGAGACTGCGCGCCGATCAGGTTTTTTCCGTCGCCGAATCAATCATTCACGGTAAAAACCCCTCGCCAACCAAAGAATTCACATTGATTCGTATTGAAGAAAACCATCTTCACCAAATACAAACGATCGAAACACACGTCGCGGGCAGCGTGGGCGGCAAAGCCGCCACGGGTGTTCCGCCGCCGACGCTGGGAGGACGCCATGACCACGGAGATCGAAGCCTATCTCTTGCAAGCTTTGAAGAAGCTCGAGAAAGCCTCTGAGGAAATTCGACGGACAAAAGGCTACACCGCCGAAGCCGAGGAATTGCAAATTCTAATTGAATTGGCGAAGGAGCAAGTGCCACATGAAAAGCCTTGTCATTCAACTCGCGAGACTCGGTGATATCTACCAGAGCTGGCCTGCCCTTCGCGCGCTGAAGCGCCGCCAGCCCGCGGGCGAAATCCATCTCCTCACCCGGCCCCGATTCGCGGGCGCCTGTGAAGGTTTGACCGCCGTCGATCGCGTTCATCTTTTGCCGACCCAGCAAATCCTTCAGCCTCTGGTTTCTTCGAGCATTTCCGGGATCGAGGAAAGTCTCGAGAAATTGCGCGAATTGACCTCAGCGCTACGTTCTGAGAACTTTGACCAAATCGTCAACTTGAGCTTTTCGCCGCTTTCGAGTTACCTGGTTCATCAAATAGAGACCAACGGGACAAAGATCAAGGGCTACACCCGCTTTTCCGACGGCTACTTGCGGATCCCGGATGATATGAGCGCCTACTTTTACGCACAGGTGGGACCGGGCCGGCCCAATCGATTTCATCTGTGCGAGATCTTCGCGACTTTGCTCGGAGTCGACTTGAGTCCCCCGGACTGGCAAGCGCCTCAGTTGCCCGCCATCGACCACCTCGGGCTCCCCGGGGAGTTCGTGGCCGTCCACGTCGGCGCCAGTGAAAGCCACAAAAGAGTCACGTACTCGAAATGGATCAACATACTCTCTCACTTGCGCAAACTGCGGCCGGTGAAAATCGCCTTGATCGGTGGCTCCGATGAAGTTGCGATCGGCGAACAAATGGCCGCGGCGGTGCCCGCGGGAGAGCTGACCAACTTGGTCGGCCGCTTGGACCTCTTACAAACTATGGCTGTGCTTCAAAGGGCCAGCTTGTTGGTGGGTCCCGACAGTGCTCCCCTCCACATGGCCTCCTTGGTCGGGGTACCGTCACTGAACCTAAGTGTCGGTGAGCTGAACTTTTGGGAAACCGGTCCCCGCTCGCCCGGAAGCGTGGTTCTTCCCGCCGCTTCAGAGGAGGACTTGCCCTCGGACACCGTGGCCGACATGGTGGCGCGTCTGCTGCAACACCAGCGACTCCCGTTCGCCACGATTCAAGCCTGTCCGGGGACGCCCAGCTACACCGGCCTCAGCCGCCAAGTCGGTGCCCTTGGCACCTCAGCCACCCAAGTCGGTGCCGTGACCGATGAATTTGCATGGCAATTGCTGAAAGCAATCTATCAGGGGGATCCCTTTCCCCCGCCGCCAGATAAGTGGTTTCTTGAGGGAATTTGCCAACTGATCGACGTGAACAGCTTTGTCATCGAGACCCTGCAAGCCGTGCATGAACCCAAGGATTTGCAAACCCGCGCCGGTCTTTTGGATCGCGGTGAGGAGATCATTGAGACGGTCGCCAAACTCGTGCCGAGCCTGATTCCGGCGATCCGCTGGTATAAAACAGAAAAAGTTCGCCTGGGGCCTTTGCCGTTCATTGAACTTCGCGACCGCAATCTCGCGATACAAAAGATGTTCCAGGATTTCCTTGAAGTTTACGTTCAACCCACCGACTTCCAACCCAGCGTCACGAAGGAGGCCCCGTGAAAACCTACAGGTACAGCGGTGAAGAACTCAAGAATCTCTATCCCGAACGGGCCCATCTTGGCGAAGTCTTCAAGGCCGTCGAGGATGACTCGCGAACCAAAGGCGAATTCATTTGTCAGTTTCGCGTCAACGGCATGAGCTTGCCGGAGGCCGAGGAAAAGAAAGCCGATCAAATGTCTCTCGCCGACGTCGATTTTGTTGAAATTCTGGCCGATACTCCGGAGAATCTTCTAACCGCGGTGATTTCGAACTGGGTCGAGGACTTGCCGAAGTTGATCAGCCGAGTGGATGACCTGGCCCTGGCCCTTCGTGAAAAAGGACTGCAGACCCAATACACGCCTTTTGTGAAGGCCATCGATCAGTGCCAATTCCTGATTGACAGCCTGATTTCCATCCGCAGTTTTCCCATCGCCGCCGACGTGGTGCAAAGTCCAAAATGGGATGAGTGCGAGCGGACCACCGTCCAAGCGGTGGAGGAAAGTATGCAGTCCTTTGAGAAAAAAGATTCGAATTGGCTGGCGGATGTGATTGAATATGACTTGGCGAACTCACTGCAAAATTGGCTGGAGCTAATGAGAGAATTGCATGGGAAGCTTTCAAGCGGTTGTTCAAAGGATCGAGAAGCCGGGGTCTAGCGACGCCCCTGAGACCGAAGACCGGCGGGAGTCCTCCGGCTCAAATCGCATCTTGGTGTGCTCACCACTGGAAACTTGTCTAAAAACTCATTTAGAAGCTCCTTTAGAAGCTCGCTTAGAAACTCCTGTCGAAACTCATTTGGCAACTCCGATCCGGTCAGAGACCCCGCCGGTTGTGGTGCATGTTCAAAGTCTCGATGAGATTTTGCCAAAGCTTCTGGCCGAGCCTTTTGGCGTCATCATCATTGACTCACGTCTGGACCCCAACTTAAATTTTTTCGCTCAACACCGGGAGCTTCCTGGCGCTCCCGTCCGTCTTTTTGTGTCGGACGGATTGGATTACCCGCTCTTCCGCCGGGCGGTGAACCAAGGAAAAGTGTTTCGCGTCGTCGACGCCCACGCGCGAGATCTTCCGGTGGCGGTCAAAGACGCGTTGGAACAGTACTCGCGCGAATCCAAAAGAATTGATCTCATCCGTCGGTCATCCCGCCACAACCGTGAACTGGAGGAACTGACCTTGTCCCTGGAAACCCGCGTGGCCGAGCGAACCAAGGGCATCGAAATTGCGAAAGAACAAGTCGAAGAAAAGCTCAACCGGATTCGCCGCCTGGTCCGGCTGATCAAGGACTTTTCGATGGCTTCCTCGATCGAGGACCTGTTGAGCCAGCTGCGCAAAGACCTGCGGCCGTTTCATCAAATCCTGGGCCCCCTTTTGGTCTTTCCCATCTCGAACGAACAATCAGGTCTTGTCTTTTTTTTAAAGACCGCGGTCGTCGTGAAGTCCGTTCCCTCGCACCTTCTCAATCACGGCGAGGAGCTGACCCAATGGATTGCCAACCTCTTGGGCCGGCCGGTGGCGAAGACTTTGCAAATCAATTTGGAAATCCGGCCACGCAAGGCCTTGATCATCGTCGAACACACGGCCTCCTTCAGGGAAGCGAAAGCCATTGAAAGCCATCTTTCCGAATTGCGCCGCCCCCTCGAGATGGCATTGGAACGGCTGCTCTTTGAGTTCGAAAATAATTTCCACTCGTTCCGTTGGGAGAAAACCTTCGACAGCTTGACCGAGCCCATTTCCATTATCGATCGCGAAATGAAGATTCTGCGGAGCAACCGGAAATTCTCCGACGGGCACAAGAAAGACCGTTGTCATCGCGTTTTCGCGCGCCAGGATGAAGTGTGTGACGGCTGCCCGGTGAAGCGGGTGCTCGCCTCAGGTCAGGCCCAGCGCGGGGTGATTCAAGTGGCTGGCCGGATTTTTCAAGTCCATTCTTTTCCGATTCACTTGAGCCCCTCGGGCGGCATCGCCAATGTTATCAACTTATATTCAGATATCACGAGCGAGAGAGATTTGCGGAGCAAGGTTCTGCAAAGCGAGAAAATGAGCGCCATCGGCCTGTTGGCGGGAAACATCGCCCACGAGCTGAACAACCCGCTGACGGGTTTGCGGTCGCTTGCGCAAGTGCTGCTCGCGCAATCGCAGCCCGGGACATCGGCGGCGCAAGATCTCGCTGAAATTGAAAAAGCGGCGGGCCGCAGCCAGGCGATTATTCGAAACCTGTTGGAGTTCAGCGCCCCCGCTGGACAGAATATAATTGAGACAACCATTGATGAGGTGGTCGAGAAAACTTTGCCTTTCTTAAAGAGCATGATGCGAACCCATCGTGTTCAAATTCATCTGCAAGCCCAGCGCGCTCTGGTCCGCATTGAGCCGAGCATGCTCCAGCAGGTGGTTTTTAATTTGATCAACAACGCCTGCCAGGCCATGGCGAACTCCAAGTCGGTGCCTCCAGCACCTCCGCAGAAGGGAGTTTTGGAAATCTCAACCGAAGTTGTCCAAGGAGTCGCCTTCGGCGACTCCGCTGCCCAAGTCGCCGCCCTCGGCGGCTCCGCTGCCCAAGTCGCCGCCC
>PSRN01000006.1 GCA_003176075.1 Bdellovibrio sp. | reverse complement strand
CTCGAATGTGACCTCAATGAACTTCGAGAAATGATCCCCCCCCCTTGAGCCTGGGCGGCGAAGAACCAAGTCGGTGGCCTCAGAGCTCCGCAGAGCCACGGGTATGCAGTGTCTCAAAATGGTCCGGTTCCACAAAAAATAACGCTAAGCAGTATGCCTTTCAGGTAGACTCAACTGGATACAGTTGTGATCTGGTCACCACCGGATTTTCCTTGCGAAGAGCGGATCTCCCCAGAGTGATCAGGCACCGCCCCGACTGATCGATAAAGTATGAAGAGGAGCTCTGTAAGGATGTTTAAGAAATTAGTTGCCAAAGATATTTCAACTGCATCTAATAGGTCAGTTCCAAAATGGGTCTACCTTCAAAAAGGCTCGTCGAGGAACCCTGTGAGTAAATTGTAAGGGGGGGAGTTTATGTCACAGCTTACGGCGGCACTTCTGAAAGAGTGCAAAACCAAGCTATTGAATGCCAAAGCGGAAATTTTGAATCGGGTGCGGGACGCCCGTCATGATTTGAATCACGACGAACGAGGTGGGGACGAAGCGGACCAAACGGTGCGTGTTTTGGCTGAGGCCGAGTTCCTGTCGCTTCATGAGAGGCTTCGTTTTCAACTTGTCGAAATTGAAAGCGCCCTGGCTCGCATTGAAAACGGCACCTTTGGAGTCTGCGAGGAAACCGAAGAACCCATTGAGGTCGAACGATTGCGTGCCATTCCGTGGACTCGGCTCAGCATTGAAGGCGCGGAGATCCGCGAGTCAATGAATCGAAAATACGCCCGTTCTTGATCGGGGGCAGTTCCGCGGAGGTGCTCCGTCGGCACCTCCAAAGACGCCACGGGCATCGTGAGGAGGGGCCAGCCCATGCCGGTTTCACTTCGGCGGACGACCACACTGCGAAAGAGAATCATTCCGTTGCTTCCCGCGACGTTACTCTGCGTCTCCACTCACGCGGCCAAACCCAACGTGAACGCGCCCAAGGGGGGAATCCTGGTGCGCAATATTCAAGGGGAGCCGACGAGTCTCCATCCTCTTTTAGCCAACGACCTTTACGCCCAATTCGTCCATTCCTATGTCCTCGACAGCCTGGTCGACCGCGACCTCGAGACTTTTGAATTCAAACCTCGCCTCGCTGAAAAGTGGGAAACGTCAGACGATGGCCGCCTGTTCACTTTCCATCTGCGCAAGGACGTTAAATTTCATGATGGCAAGCCGCTCACCGCGGAAGACGTCAAGTTCAGCTTGGAATCGGTTTTCGACAAAAACTTCGGCTCGGTTCATTGGACCCCGTTCTTTGAGGGCCTTGACCACGTCGAGATCGTTGATCCCCTGACGGTCAAGGTCCACCTCAAAAACAACTATTTCCTCAATTTTGCCGCCATCGGGAGTTTTAATATTTTTCCCAAGCACATTTATGGGGACGCGCAAAAATCAAAGAGACTGACCCGCGAGCTCATGGGTTCCGGACCTTACAAGCTCGAAAGATTCGATCGCGGAATTCGCATCGTGCTACAGAGAAACGAAGACTGGTTTGGCTTTAAAGCCCCTGAATGGCGGGGATTCGGAAATTTCAACACGATTGTTTTTCGCTTCGTAAAAGACGAAAAAATCGCGCTGGAACTGGCCAAAAACGGAGAAATCGATTTCGACTATCCCGTCCGTCCCGAAATCGTCGAAGACAAGGACCTGGCCGAAAGCTTGGGAAAATCCCTGGTCGCCAACAGGGTCGAGAATCTTTTGCCCAAGCGATACATGTTCGTTGGCTGGAATTTCCAACAGCAGCTCTTTCAGGACAAGAATGTTCGCATCGCCCTCGCCCATCTAATGAACCGTGAGGAGATCAACAAGAAATTTCGCCATGGAAATTCATTGCTCGCGACCGGCCCCACCTTCATTCAGTCCGAGTACGCCCCCTCCAGCGTGAAGCCAATTCCTTACAATCCGAACAAAGCGAAAGAATTGCTCGCCAAAGCGGGCTGGTCGGACCCCAAAAAAGGAATCCTTGAAAAAGATTCGGATGGAAAGAAAATCGAATTTCGTTTCACGCTGCTTCACTCCAACAAAGACTACGAAAAATACTGGACGATCTTCCGTGAAGACCTCAAGAAAGTCGGCATTGAAATGAACATTAAGTTTGTCGAATGGGGAGCGTTTCTGAAACTCCTGGATGCCGGCAAATTCGATGCGGTGGCGTTGGGCTGGGGAGGAAGTTTCGACTGGGACCCGAAACCGATTTGGCACTCCGCGAGCGCCGTTCCTGGAGGGTCGAACTTCATCCACTATAGAAATACCGACGTGGACAAACTCATCGACCAGGCCCGCTTTGAATCAGACAAGAGGACGCGCACCGGTCTGTTGCGCAATATTTACGAATTGATCGCGGCCGACGCTCCCTACATCTTTATGTTCAACGACAAGTACGAATATTACTTGAACTCATCCAAGATCGAGCGGCCAGCCGACACATTCGCTTACGACATCGGACATGAGTACTGGTGGACAAAACAGAAGTGAGTCGAAGGATTTTGTTGTGCCTGCCAACGCTGCTCGCGATCACGATGATTTCCTTTTGCGCCTTGAACCTCCTTCCCGGAACCGCTCAAGAACTCAGACGGTTTGATCTCCAGACCGCAGCACCGATCATCACTCCGATGGCCGCGCCGGCGGTTGCGCCGATGGCCGCGCCGAAAAAATTATCGGTTGCCGCCGATTATTTCGCCTGGCTGGCCAGAATCGCTCATCTGGATTTTGGTGAGAGCACCTTGTACGGCGAGGATGTCAGCTCGGTCATCCTCGCTAAGGTTGGCACTTCTTTATCGCTTGGCTTTTTCACGTTCTTGCTGATGCTGACCGTGGCCATCCCTTGGGGCTTTCTTTGCGCCGTGCGGGCCGGAACTGTCTTTGATATCGCAAGTCGCGCGTTGATACTCGCGGTCTTAGCCCTTCCTCCGGTGGCCCTCGCCACAACGCTATTGAAATTTTTCTCGTTTGACCTTCACTGGTTTCCGTCGGGAGGTCTTTTTTCATTCGACACGCCGGCGATTCATAAGAACCTGACCTCCACAGTTCTTGATCTGGCTCATCACATGATTTTGCCTGTTCTGAGCCTCGCGGCAACCAGCTTGGCCTTTGTCGCTTTGATCGTACGAAATTCCGTTCGGGAAACTCTGGCGCTGGAACATGTTCGATCCGCGCGATCACGGGGACTTCATTCCTTGACCATCCATCGGCGGCATGTTCTAAGAAACGCCCTCCCGCCGTTGGTCGCGGCCCTCGGAAGTTTTCCGCAGATCATGATCGCCGGCTCCCTGGTCGTCGAAAACGTCTTCGAGCTGGATGGCTTGGGCCGCCTGACTTACCAGTCCATCGCCCAGCGGGATTATAACGTGGTCATGGCCCTCACACTTCTGAGTTCGATAGCCATGATCTTGGGGCGTTTCTTAAGCGATGTCTTTTTGGTCCGACTTGATCCTCGCATCGATTGGAATTCATGAGGTCATGGAAGGTTCGCCTTTCTATCACCACCTTGGTCGGACTCACCTTGCTGAGTCTCACACCGGCTCCGGCGCCACCGGCGCCCTCCGCATCTCCGGCGGCCTCGGCGGCCGAGCCCTGGATTCATGATCCTTACACCAGCAATTGGAATCTCGCCAGTTACCCTTCAGGTCCTTCAAACGAAAACCTCCTCGGCACCGATGACCGGGGTCGCGATATTTTGGCTCGCTTGATTTATGGGCTTAGGTACTCCTTATTTTTCGCGGGCTTGACCCTGGCACTCAGCTTTTCCCTTGGCGCTTTCTTGGGATTCATTGCCGGTTTCTTTGGCGGCGTGGCTGATCTCTTGCTTTCCCGCCTGGTCGAAATTGTTGAAAACCTGCCTGCGCTTCTCTTGTTGATGCTTTTTGCAAGTCTAGTCGAACCCCGCCTATGGCGGTTGGCGCTCTTGCTGGCTTGTCTTGACTGGTCTTTTTCATTTCACCAGGTTCGAGTCTCCGTTCAACGGCTCAAGCGGCAGGATTTTGTTTTGTCTTCCGTGGTCCTCGGCGCCTCTCCATTTCATATTTTTCACCAACACATTCTTCCTCATACATTGACACCGCTTTCCACCCAGGCTCCCTTGGCTTTTGCGAAATATATTTCGAGCCTGACTTTTCTTGATTTTCTTGGATTAGGACTGCCGCCCCCCACGCCCAGTTGGGGTGAAATGCTCTACCAGGCACAAAGAAATTGGCACGCCGAATGGCTTTTTTGGGGCCCCACCTTGGCGCTGGCCACCCTGCTCCTCTGCTTATTTACAGTGTCGAATGAGCTGATGAGAGATTTTAGAGTTAGATAAGATAATCCGCAATAAGCCTCGATAATCTTCATTAACTTGACACTCAAATCTGCGTTGTGGTTGCTCTAGCAGGATGTCTTCTTTGCTCGCGCTGATCGTCAGTTTTGTGATCGTGCAACCTCTGCCTGCCGCGGGAGCGCCAGCCAAGGAAATCGGCAAAGGCACTGAATTCACGCTATACAAGAAGATCGACTTCAGTAATCAGCAGTATTTTCGGTTCTCTGGTGGAAAAATACTTTCATCCGCGGAAGCTTTGGACCTTGAACGGGATTACTGCACAGTATTTTTTCTAAAGGGCGACGAAATTGTAGAGCCTTGCACCTTGACCCTCACCACTTTTAATTCGGATGGATATAGCTCCCATTTGCAAGGCGCTAACACGGCACTGATGCTCACATGCTATATTTGGCGCAGATCCGAAGAACCAACGCCACAGAGACTAACAACCGATGTGATCGAAGTTGCCATGCGGGAAACCTTGGGAATTTCCAAACTTGTTCATCCGAAAAGTCCACCGGCAGAATGAGGTGAAAAATTCCATGAATCAATTACTGGCAACAGGTGATTTAATGCGCAGTCTGGCGCGATAGCAACCGGGGCAAATCGAATCGAGAACGAAACACATTGCTCGGGTACATTTGAAAAAGCCGAAGCCATTGCTCTGACGTCAAATTCAGCGGATGTGAGTGTTCTTCAATTGCGTCGTAAAGCTGGCCCTCGGTGAACCCAGCAAGAACTAACGCTTGGTAAACCGCGTCCCTCGCTTCCGTAATTGGGCCTCTTAATGCGGTGTCGATAAATTTCTTTGTTTCGGAATGGGACAGTTTTGACTTCATACGGCCAAGGAATCTGCCGATACAACAGTACATGGTCAACCAGAATTTTTCCCTGTGGAAACGGACACAATGTAAAGGGCGGGATGGCGCTCCTGTCGCGGTTGGATGGGCCACGCACATCGACAAATGCTACAAGGGTCTATTGCTCGTTCAAATTATGGAAATGCCAAAAAAGAGCCCTATCACCTTAGACGAGGCCATTAACATCATATCGGATAGAAAGCTGGAGGCATTCAATGCCAACGATTTCGGAATGAAACCAGGACAATATCATTGGTATTCATACAATTTCCTGAGCTATATCTCGGACCTCGGCCATCACATCGATCTCACTGGAGATGAGATCGAGTCTTATCCAATTTCCGAGGTGCGGGCATAACTTTGCCATTTGAGAAGCTCGTTCAAGCCAAAAAAGGGGAGATTGAACGAATTGATTTCTAATGGTTTTTCGCGGCGGCATGCTCATGTGTTAACCGCTATTTTGGGTGCCGCCTTACCCTCGCTTACCCTTCCGGATCCTCAAGATAAGTGTATCCCGCCAAACCCTCTTCATAGTGCTTGATCAGCAACTTCGCTTCCTGCTTCGTCAGTGAACCGTTTTGAATGCTTTCCTCCGTGGCCGCGCGAATACTCTCCACCATGCTGGAGTTCAAATATTGCACGTAGGTCAGCACCTCAGTCACGGTGTCACCGGGAACATAGTGGTCAATCAAGTACGTGCCATTGCCGGTGATGGACACATGGACCGCATCGGTGTCGCCAAAGAGATTGTGCAAATCCCCGAGGATTTCCTGATAAGCCCCGGTCAGGAAGACCCCCAGGTAATACGGTTGCCCCTCGGTCAATTCGTGGACAGCCAGGGTTCTTCGCGTTTTTCCAGTCTCGGTATCAATGAATTTCTCGATCTTACCATCAGAGTCGCAGGTAAGATCCGCCAAGGTGCACAGGCGATAAGGTTGTTCGTTCAGCCGATGGACGGGCATCACCGGGAAGAGCTGGCCCACGGCCCAGGCATCGGGAACCGATTGAAAAACAGAGAAGTTGCAAAAGTAAGTGTCGCAAAGTTCTTGCGAAAGGGCGCTCACGATATCCTCGCCGTCTTCCATGGATTGGGCAATCTTGATCATCTTGGTGGCGATGGAAAAATACATGCTCTCGGACCATGCCCGTTGCTGGATATTCAATACCCCGTAGGTGAAGAGCTGAAGAGCCTCCTGTTTGGCTTGCGACAGATCATTGAAGCACTCGTTGATGTTGTCACGATTGAGCTTTTCGTAAATGTACTGCAAGTCCTGCATCAAGGAGTGGTCCGTCTTGGTCGCCGGCCGCGGCGGATCGTGACGGGTCAGATTGTTGGCGCCTAAAACATTGAAAACAAGGACCGAATGATGGGCCACCAGGAAGCGGCCTGACTCCGTGACGATGTGCGGGTGGGGCACGTTTTTCTCGTCGCAAGCAATCTGCAGGGCCGCGACAACGTCGTTGGCATACTCCTGTTCGCTGTAATTGACGGAGCTATCGGAAAGACCGGTGCCGTCATAATCCACGCCAAGGCCCCCGCCCACGTCGACAAACCGCAGGTTCACCGCCCCCAGACTTTGGATCTCTGTGAAAAACCGGGCGCCCTCTTTCAGCGAGGACTTGATCGATTGGATCACTGGAATTTGCGAGCCGATATGAAAGTGGACAAGCTCCAAACAGTCGATCAAATCTTCCTTTCGCAAGAGCTCAATACCGTCGACAACTTCCACCGTGGTGAGGCCGAATTTGGACCGGGCCCCCGAAGAGTCAACCCATTTCCCGGCCCCCTGGGTGTTGAGTTTCACGCGAAACCCAATGTGCGGTTTGGTGTTGAGCTTCTTGGCCGCGGCGATGATCAGCTTGAGCTCCTCAAATCGATCGACGACCAAAATCGTGTGTCGTCCCATCTTTTGTGACAAAATGGCGGTCTCAATGTACTCCTGATCCTTAAAACCGTTGCAAATAATCAAGGCCTCTTGGTTCTTAGCCATCGCCAGAACGACGAGGAGTTCCGGCTTGGAGCCGCACTCCAGGCCCAGGCGATGGTCACGACCCTGCTTGATCAGCTCTTCAACGAGGTGCCTTTGTTGATTCACCTTCACTGGATAAACACCGCAATAGCGGCCCCGGTAGGAGTGATCAGCGATGGCCCGGGAAAAGCAGCCATTGATAATTTCAACCCGCGATTTCAATATGTCGGGGAAACGAATCATGATGGGAACACGAAACCCGCGATCGAGCAGATCCTGTGTCAGTTCATGGAGATCGAGCGAAGACTGCCCGTCCCGCCCGTCAGGAGTGACGTTGACGTTGCCCAAGGCATTGATACGAAAGTAACCCTGCCCCCACGAATTAATGCCGTAGAGATCGGCGCTTCGATTGATGGACCATTCCCCGTCAGGATGCTTTGGCTGTTCCATTCCTCACCACCTTCTGATCACGTTCACTGAGACCGCAGTGTTGAACCAGCAATACTTCATTCATATCTTCATGCATATTAAGAACTGATCAAATTAATGATTTTTCCGGCTTTGTAAATAACCTTTTGTGGTGATTTTTCTCCCAAAGCCTGGCGGACCGGATGTAGTGCCAGAGCGGCTTCAAGCGCCGCTGGCTCGCCCGCCTGCGGAGCGAGGCTGATGGTGCCGCGGGTTTTGCCATTGACCTGAACGGCCACGGTCACCGTGTCTTCAGCGATCAACGCCGGATCGTAGGTGGGCCAAGTTGCCAGAGATACAAAACCCGAGCCTCCAAGAAGTTCCCAAACTTCCTCGGCGAGGTGGGGCCCCAGCGGCGCCAGCAGCTGAGCCAAGGTTTTTAAGACTTCCCGTGGGCGGGCATTGAGGCGGTACATTTCGTTGACCAAGATCATCATGGCCGAAACCGCGGTGTTGAAACTCATGCATTCAATATCTTCCGTGACCTTTTTGATCGTCCGGTGAAGGAGCTTTTGCAATTCCCCGGGGACCGTTCCATCGGTCGCCATGACTTTTCCGGAGTCATCGACGACCAGCCGCCAGAACCGCTCCAAAAAACGTCGAACACCTTCAATGTTTTTCGTGGCCCAAGGTTTATCCTTGTCGGTGGGACCCATGAAACACAGGTAGAGGCGGAGGGCGTCGGCGCCCTGCTGTTCCCGCACCTCGTCCGGGTCCACCGTGTTGCCCCGCGATTTCGACATCTTTTCGCCATCGCTTCCCAGAACCATGCCTTGGTGGATGAGTTTCTGGAAGGGCTCGTCGTGACTCACCAGACCCGCATCGAAGAGAACCTTTTGCCAAAAGCGGGCGTATAATAAATGCCCCACCGTGTGTTCAGGGCCGCCGACGTAAAGGTCCACCGGCAGCCAATATTTTTGCGCCGAAAAGGCGAACGGCTCGCTCTCGTTGTGGGAGTCCGTGTAGCGCAAAAAGTACCAGGAACTTCCCGCGGAGCCAGGCATGGTGTCGGTTTCCCTCCATCCCATGTTCTTGTAATTGACCCAATCAACGGCCCGGGCGAGAGGAGGCTCGCCTTTTTCCGAAGGTTCATAGTCCGCCACAGGTGGCAGCGTGACGGGCAGTTCATCGAGGGGCACGGCCTTGAGGCTGCCGTCGCTCATGTGAACCATGGGAAAAGGCTCGCCCCAATACCGCTGCCGCGAAAAAAGCCAATCGCGCAGTTTGTACTGAACATGCCGGGCTCCCAAGCCGCGCCTCTCCAGCTCTTGAATCATTCGTGAAATGGCTTCCGATTTTCCAAGACCATTGAGGAATTCGCTGGCGACAAGTTTGCCATCGTTGGTGAAGGGCAGATCGCCGCCTTCGACGACACGGACAATGGGGAGGCTAAACTGAGTGGCAAAGGTGAAATCGCGATCGTCATGCCCAGGGACAGCCATGATCGCCCCGGAACCGTAATCCATTAAAACATAATCAGAAATCCAAATGGGGAGCTGAGCACCAGTGAGAGGGTGAAGAGCGTGGGCACCGGTGAAGACGCCGGTTTTATCGAGTGCGGCTTTTCGATCCACCTCGGACTTGGCGAGGGTTCGCCGCACGTAATCGGTCACCGGTTTTTTCTGCGAGGGGGTGGTGATCGCCGCGACCAGGGGGTGTTCCGGAGCCAGCACCATAAAGGTGACACCGAAGAGGGTATCTGGCCGGGTGGTGAAAACCTCCAGCGGTGGGTGGCCGGGGGGGTGGCCTGACGGCGGACCGGCCACCGCGAATTGG
>PSRN01000160.1 GCA_003176075.1 Bdellovibrio sp. | reverse complement strand
CCCCCAAGCCAAGCAAACCCAACCCCGCCACGGAAAGACCCATGACCGCCCCGCCGTCTAAGGCGATCAACAGAGCTGAGGGCTTTGAGCCTTGCGCCGCCGCCTGGGTGGTTCGAACATTGGCGTAGGTTGCGGCCTTCATGCCAAAGAAGCCGGCCAGCAAGCTGAGAAAAGCGCCAAGCACAAAACAGAGGGCGGCCGTGGGTCCAAGGCCCCAGGCCAACAGAATACCGACAATCAGGGCATAGACCGCCAAGACTTTGTACTCACGAACCAAGAAAGCCATGGCCCCTTCGCGAACATAGCCGGCAATCCGGTTCATCGTTTCATTGCCGGCCGGCTGGGACTTGGTGCGGAGGTAAAGGAACACGGCGACGAGCAAGCCAGTTGCTCCCGCCACAATCGGCGCCATCAACCAAGATTCCATTGTCATGGCAATTGTCATGGACTTCGTCTCCTTCAGAGCGAGATACCCGTGGCGGCTTCGCCGCCCAACATCCGGCGGCTTCGCCGCCCACGCTCGCGCTCCCAAAATTGGTCAAAGAATCCGTTTCTTATGAATCCTTAAAGATGTCAAATGGTTCTCTTCCTCGGCCCTAACCGGCCTTGGAAATCGTGGTTTTCAGCGCTGATTCCACGCTGACCACAAGGTCTTCGTCTTGAAAGGGCTTTTGCACGATCCCTTGAACGATCCCTTTGTCGAGCAAGCGCTGAAGAGCGCCTTCGCGCCCGTATCCAGTGACAAAGATAATGGGAATCGACGAAATTTTGCGGATGGCCTCCACGAGATGAGTCCCGTCCTTGATGGGCATGCGGAGGTCAGTGATCAGAAGATCGTAATCCTTGCCGCTGCCGAAGGCCGCCAGGGCCTCGTCCCCCGTTCGCGCCATGGTCACAACAAATCCCATGGTTTCCAATTTGCGCGCGAACATTTGCCGGAACAGCACTTCGTCATCGACGATCAGGATACGATGCTTGGTCCGGTTGAAAGTCCTTCGTTTCTTTGGAAAATTGAGAATGAAGCGGACCCCCGTGGGTTTGATGTTCTCATGGCTGAGGCTGCCCCCGTGGGCCTTCATCACGTTGTACGACAGAAAGAGACCCAGACCCATCCCCTCGCCCACCGGCTTGGTCGTGAAAAACGGCGTGAAAATACTGTCCGCCACGCGGGGAGGAATGGGCGGTCCGTTGTTTTCAAAGCGCACCAGGATGCGGTCGTTGGTCTCTTGACTTGAAACTCGGATCTCGCGATGGCCGGGCGGCACTTCTTCCAGGGCATGAAGGGAATTCTTGACCAAATTCACGAAGATTTGCTCGATGCGAATGGAATCCACCGTGACTAAGTGATGAGCATCGATTTCCGATTTGATGGTGACGTTCTTTAACTGATTCATGGCTTGAAATCCCAGCACCGCCCGGTCCCAAAGTTCCGCGACGGGAAGAGCTTCCATGACCGGCTCTTCGCCTCGGGCCACGCTCATCATGCTTTGAATGATACGGGTCATGCGAGTGATTGTCTCCTCCATGGGCTTGAGTTCACGGAGGGCGATCTTGGAGTTGAGTTCTCCGTGCTCCGCCTGATCGATCAGATTTTCGGTCAGGCCCTGAAGAATGGCCAGCGGATTGTTGAGCTCGTGTGCGATGCCGCCGGTCAGGCGGCCGATGTCGGCCAGTTTTGAAACCCGGCCCATTTCTTCCTGTAGAAGCTCCTTTTCACGTTGCAAATCGAGGATGGGTGAAAGGTCCTCAAGATCAAAGAGCCACAATTTTTTGTTGAGCGAGGCCAGCACGCTGACCGTCAGATTGGTGGTCACGAAACGCCCGGTTTTGCGTGTGACCTTCAATTGGAGTTCTTGGCGGCCCTGCTGGCCCGTGTTGTTACTCAGAATATCGATCATGGCCTCGACACGCAGTATGGAAGGTTGATCAAAAATCATCCTCCAGGATCTCCCAACCAATTCGCGGTTCTGAAAACCCGTCAATTCCTCGGCTGCAGGGTTGGCGAAAATGATATTTTGATCCTCACCGACGGAGAGGACAGGCCGTCCACTCAACATGAATGCTTCTGCGATAATTCGAATATCGTCTGCCATACTGATAGCATCGGCAGTTTGGGATTCGATTTCCACTCGACCAAGGGCAAGAAGAATGACATGCTCTCCGCCCATGCGAACGTTTTACCTCATCCGGCACGGCGAAACAGATTGGAACCGCCAAGAGATCATGCAAGGGCACACCAATATCCCGCTCAACGAAACGGGACTGGCCCAGGCCCGGCGTTTGAGCTCCTTGGTCCTTAGTCTCGGGGTTGACATGGCGATTTCCAGCGACCTCGATCGCGCTCATCAGACGGCCCTCGCGGCGCTCCCCTTTCTGGAAGTCGCCAAAGATCCGCGTCTGCGCGAGATCCACCTTGGCGAAGCGGAGGGTGTCCCGCGGGGCGAACTGGAAGCTCGTTTTGGCGCTGAGCTTATGAAAAAATGGTACTTCTCCGAAGCTGCTGCTGCTGCTGCTGAAGAAGTCCGTCTGCCCGGCGGCGAGTCCCACAGCGAAGCCAGGGTCCGGCTCCACCGCTGTATCGTGGAGTGGGTGAACAAGTACCCCGGGCAGCGCCTCGCTTTTGTGACCCATGGGATGATCATGCGCCTCTTGGCCCAACACACAACGGGCCAGTTCAGACCTGAATACAGAGCACCCAACTGTAGTGTTTTTGAATTCTGTATTGAGCGGGAAACCCTGAAACTCCGTCAGATCTTCCACCTTTCCGATTAATGTTTCAAAGTGGGAAGATGGCGCCTTGTCCGCAATTGTCTTCAAAATTGTCACGTGTTCAACAGCACGAGGGATGAGGACGGCGAACTTCTGGTCGCTTGAAAAAAGAAAAAAGCATGCAATTCAATGTCTCGGGAAATGACTCCTACAAGCTGTTTTCGAGCAGCTTGGTTTCCGCTTTGCAATAGCCAAAGTGCGGAGGGTAAAAAAAAGGAAAAGAAAAGAGCTTAGAAGAGAAAAGACAAAAAGAATCACCAAAGCGCAGTGATGGCTTCCCCCCCTATAGAACCTGTCACTGCGTTTTCCATTTTCAACATTTTTCAACAAAGCAATCTGGAATTTGGGTTAAGCGCAAGGAGGATTTAGGCGCTCGGGATCGCTCATCTCATAGACAAAATATTCTCTCGCGACGGTTTAACCTTGGATGTGGAGCAGGAACCGACTTATGCATTTTCTTCCGTAATATTCAATACATAGGGCGCTCAGGGGAGTTTGTTCCCGATGGGAACTCATGGTCAAGTTTGATGTGCATATCTTCGTTTCAGATCAAAAAATCACAATCTTTATTCAGGCAATCTGTGAATGTCCAAAATGGCCAGAATTGACATGCACCCAGCCGGCCATTCTCTAATGGATTTATTCAGTCCAATTCGCACCAAGTTTGAGATCCGGTGGCCCCTCGTCGGGGCCGGATGTGACTACACCTTCCAACCCTTTTTTCGTGACTATACTGACGCTTCGCTTGTGACCTTCCTGGGTTAGTTTGCAAGTGAACTGAATTCCATCGTCCTTTTGGACTTTCGACGATAACTCAATTTCATAGGGCTTTCCCGCGACGTCTTTCCCGGAAATCTTAATTGAATTACCAGGCTGAAACGCAAATGCGCCCTTCACAAAAATGTCTTTTGCCAGAATGTCCAGAGTTACTTTGTCGGCGTAACAGACAGGCGAGAACACAGCAAAGATAGGAATAGCAAATCGATAGATCATTGGCATCCTCCCGACATCAAGTTTGGCAATCGGCAATTTCGTGGTCAACAAAGGAATGGTTCTTTCCGCCCCGATGCGCAGGACATTCTCACCTAATTGGAACCTAAAAACCTTAAGCGCGCGGGATGGCGGGCTTTCTCGATCAAGACGCTAACCTGTCCTCTTCTTGGGCTTGGTGTCGGGTCGTGCTCGGGTGATATATTTCTTAGCCCGGCGCTCAATGGATTCAAGCTCTTTTGATTTCTTGAACTCACCACGTGGGTAGAGAAAAGCCGTCGGATGGAGACCAAACGCAGCGGCGAAGACTTCGGCATAATGCTGAGTCATCTCAATTTTACCGTTCTCAATGGCGCTGAGGTGGGATTCACGGATACCCGTAACTTCCTCGACTTCCTTTAAGGTCATTCCAAGGCCCTTGCGGAAGAGCCGAACGGATTCGGATGGCGTCGCCGCTCCTGCGCCAAGTTCGTCTAAAAGTTCTTTAAAAGAAACCATAACTTCCTCACTTCCGATAGTTGTGCGTCGCCGTCACACGAACCACCATGACAATCAGGCGGCCATCCTCGACGCGATAGATAACTCGACCTCGGAGTGAGAAGCTCGCCGATCGCAGGCCCGTCCATTCGGCTTCGAGCGGATGGTCATTCCAATAAACAGTTTGAACGTGCTCCAAGCCATGGGATTCGATTTCATCAACCCATTTCCTGAGCGCCTTGAGATCATCCACAGAAAGCGTCTTATCTTCCATCTGGGCTTGGATTTCGGCTTTGACGTGTGGTTCATAGTCGACTTTCCAGGCCATCTGCACTCCTCTAATAAGAGTAACTTACATAAGAATGTAAGTCAAGAACGGCCCAAAACACGCCTTATCTTGAAGGCTTGCCACCATAAACCGTGAAGGGGTTCGGTACTTCGACCGACATTCAGTAAATCCCGTAATTCTAAGGCGTGTTTTGGCTTTGGCTGGCCGCATTCGATCAGCCACAGCCACAGCCACAGCCACAGCATTAGCCGCAGCGACAGTCTCAGTCCGGGTCGCCAGTTTTTCTGCTCAAAGTGTATAGTACAGCGCCAAGTTGATCTTGAAGTTTGTCCTCTTGTGAAAACTGATGACCCTGACTGAAACTGTGGCTGCGGCTAATGCTGTGGCCGCGGCTGACTAAACGCTGTTGGCCAATTCAAAACACGCCCTAACCGAACCGACCAGTGATGTAATTCTCTGTCTGCACATTGGTGGGCTTGGTGAAAATCTGCGCGGTGGATCCAACTTCCACCAAATCACCTAAATACATGAAGGCCACCTGATCGGAAATCCGGGCCGCCTGCTGCAAATTGTGAGTGACGATAAGGATGGTCACATTTTTCTTCAAATCAAAGAGCAACTCCTCGATTTTGGCGGTGGAGATTGGATCGAGCGCGGAAGTCGGCTCATCCATCAGCAAAAGGCTTGGATTGACCGCGATCGCCCGGGCAATGCATAGGCGTTGCTGCTGCCCCCCTGAAAGGCTGAGCCCCGGAGCTTTGAGGATGTCCTTCACCTCGTCCCAAAGAGCCGCCGCCCGCAACGATCGTTCGGCGACGTCAGCGAGGTAAGAACGCTTGCGAACGCCCCGAATGGTCAGCCCCGCCACGACGTTTTCAAAAATGGAAAACCCCGGAAAAGGGTTGGGTTTTTGAAAAACCATGCCAATGTGGGAGCGAATCTCCACCGGATCAACGGCGGGTCCATAAATATCGAGATTCTTGAGCTGAATCCTCCCCCTGACCCAAGCCCCCGGGGTTTCTTCGTGCAGCCGGTTGATACAGCGGAGAAGAGTCGACTTGCCGCAACCCGAAGGACCGATCAGGGCCATGACTTCCCGATTTGCCACATCAAAGGATACCGATTTGACGATTTCCTTTTTGCCAAAAAAGGCCGACACCTTTTCCAGGCTGAGTTCTTCACCCCCCATTTGGACCCCCAAGTTCACCCGCCAAGTTCACCCCCTCGAGTTCCACCCGATGTCATCAGGGCCCGTGAAATCAAATTGAGAGCAAACACAAGAGACACCAGAGTGAAGGCCCCGGCCCAAGCCTGGCGGTGCCAATCCTCAAAGGGGCTGATGGCGTAATTGTAGATCTGCACCGGCAGGGACGCCATGGGTTCACCCAAACCGCTCGGCCAATTGCGGTTGCCAAAAGCCGTGATCAAAAGCGGCGCGGTCTCGCCGGCGATCCGCGCCAGGGCCAGAAAAATCCCCGTCAAAATGGCTTTTCGCCTCGACCGTAAAACGATGGAACAAATGACCCGCCACCGGGACAAGCCTAGCGCCAGCCCCGCTTCGCGGTAATGAAAGGGCAAAAGGCGAAGCACCTCTTCGGTGGTCTTCACCACAATGGGAACCATCAGGATTCCCAGGGCCCAAGTCCCCGCCCAGGCGGAAAAGCTTTTCATCGGCACCACGAGAACCGCATACACATATAGACCCACCACAATGCTGGGAAGGCTCGCCAACAGATCAATCACCAGCCGCAACGTGCGCGGGATGGAACCCCTGGGAAACTCCGCCAGGAAGACACCGGCGCCGATGCCCACCGGAATGCAAATCAGGCTGGCCATGGCGATCATCACCAGACTGCCAAGTATGGCATTGCCCATGCCGCCGCCCACTTCACCGGTCGGCGCCGGAAGCTCGGTGAAAAAGCTGAAATTCAGACTGGGAAGCCCGAGGGCCACAATGTGAAAGAAAACCATCAGCAGAGGTCCAATGGCGATCACCGTGGCCAAAGTCATAAGAAATTGCATCCAGAGATTCTTTAATTTTCGCCGCCGAAAATGGCTCTGGTGGAGCTGATCTCTAGCCATTCTAAAACCCCATCTTGCGGCGATAAAACGTGCCAATCCACCGGGCCCCCAGATTGACCAGGAGTGAAATCACAAAAAGCGCGAGCCCCACCGCGGTGAGGGCGGACAAGTGAAGGTCACTCGCCGCCTCAGGGTATTCGTTGGCAATGATGCTGGCCATGGTGGCCCCCACCGAATTGAGAGAGGGGGAAATCACGGCGCGGTTGCCCACCAGCATAGTGACAGCCATGGTCTCTCCCAAGGCGCGGCCGAGGCCCAAGGTCACCGCCGTCAAAATCCCTGGAACGGAGGCCCGTAAAACGGCCATCCGCAAAGCTTCCCAGCGTGTCGCCCCGAGCGTCAGCGCCGCCTCAAAATTCACCGTTGGAACCGCGCCAAAGACCTCCCGGCATACCGACGCAATGGTGGGAAGGATCATGATCGCCAAAATCAAGCCGGCGGCCAAAAAACCAACTCCCAAGGGAGGGCCGGAAAAGAGCGGAACATCACCCACCACGTTTTGCAAATCGACCTGAAAGGTGCGGACCAGGGGGACAATCATAAAGATGCCCCACAGACCGTAAACAACGCTGGGAATGGCGGCAAGCATCTCGATCAAGAACGCCGTCGGACGCCGCAGCCAATGGGGCGCCAAAACGGTGAGAAAGAGAGCCGACCCCACCGCCACTGGCGAGGCCAGTAACAAAGCCAAGGCCGAAGTCACCAAAGTGCCATAAATAAAAGGAAGCGCACCGAAACGATTGTCCGCCGGAGACCATTCGCGGCCCCAGAAGAACGAGAGCCCCTCCTGCGCGATCAAAGGTCGTGATTGGAAATAGAGAAAAAAAACAATGGAGGTAAAACCAAGAATCAAAATCAAAGCAAGCCCTCTCAGGGCCATCAAGAACGCGAGATCAGAGCTTCTGACCTCGCTCTTTTTCTGGACAGCCACTGGAAGAAACCTTCCTTGCAAAAACATCATCGGGGAACCATCTCCACGGGGATCTATGTGGTACCAAGCCTTCCTTTACTTAAGCTTCACTTTGGCCAGCGCTTTTGCCACTTCATCACGAATGGGCTTTGGCACTGAAGCATAGTTGATTTTCGCCGCCATGGCCTGCGCTTCGTCTTTGATGGCCCATTTAGCAAAGTTCAACACCCCTTCTCCTTTGCCCTTCGGCAGAGTTTCATAGACCAGCATCCAAGTGAAGGCCGAAATGGGATACGCGTTGTCGCGTGGCGAGTTGGTCAGCGATAGCTTAAAACCGTTCTTGACCATTTCTTCAGTGACACCTTGGGCCGATTCTGAGACCGACTCCACGGAAGCAAGGATCATTTGGCCCTTCTTGTTTTGAATGGCCGCGAAGGGAAGCCCCGTCTGCTTGGCGTAGACCAGCTCCACATATCCGATAGCACCTGGCGTTTGGCGAATGTACCCCGCAACCCCGGTATTTCCTCTTTGTCCCACGCTTCCTTTAAACCATTCCACGGTTTTGCCGTTTTTCCCCTGCCACGCGGGACTCACCTTGGCCAGGTAATCGGAGAAAACAGCCGTGGTGCCCGAGCTGTCGGAGCGGGTGACCACGATGATGTCTGAATTCGGAAATTTCACCCCATTGTTCAACGCCACAAGGGCCGGGTCAGACCACTTCTTGATCTGGCCATTAAAGATCTTAGCCACGACCTCGCCGGTCAGCTGCAGGGGTTTTTCCACTCCAGCCAAATTGTAACTCACCACCACCGCGCCCATGGCAATGGGCACATGAATAACCGGTCCGGTTTTAGCGATGTCTTCTTTCGACATCGGATCATCGGTCCCGGCAAAATCCACTGTCCCCGCGATCATCTGCTTAATGCCGGCGCCACTGCCGGTTCCCTGATAGTTAAACTTAAATCCTTTTTCATTCTTTTGATATTCGGTAAACCACTTGGAATAAATAGGCTCGGCAAAGGTTGAACCAGCACCGTTGACCAGAACACTGGCCTGCGTTGAAGCCAGCGACGCCCAAACTCCAAAAACAATGCAAAAGTGCAAGACTTGAGACATAAGAACTCCTCCTATCAGGATGAACTTTGCTAACATAGGCCGCTCAGGAGGGGCTACTGATGTGATGTCAGGATTAGGTCAGGATCGTGCGTGGGCGGCGAAGCCGCCACGGGAATCCTACTCCAGTTCCTCCACGCGGACTGAAGAAGGGATACGGTCCTTAATGTAGGCGAGACCGCGAATGTCCCGCATATGGCCAAAATGCTTGACAATAATCTGGGGGGTCGTGATAGAGGCGGCGCTTCGCCGGCGTGGCTGCGTTTTTTGCTCCTTTTCCGCATTTGAGTACTCACTGTAATAATCGCCGAGAAGGTCGCTGAGATCCGGACGGGCCAACCCCCGCCAGGACACCGCAAAAACCACGCCGTCCGTCCCAGCGTACTCCTTAACAGTAACAGTGCTACTTAGTTTTTTCTCATGCACACTGTAGCGCGCCACCGCTTTGTTCTGTGCCTCAGCTGTGTTCTGCGCCGCCGCTGTTGTCTGCGCCACCGCTGTGGAATTTGCCGCCGGGTCGGGAACGATCTTTTCGCCCAGACGCGCCTCGATGGTTACGGATACGAATAAGAAACTGAAACTGATCAACCTAGAAATAGCTTGAACCATCGGCGCACCCCTCGTCTTGCAATCGAATCTGTTGTTTCTTTATTCTTCAATTTTAAAGGAGCTTGCACAAGACCCCCTAGATCAAAGAATGAAACGTCTCAGACTGAGACGCGGGCAAAGAGTCCTAGTTGGCTTGCTCGACCGTCTCACTGGTCGCTGTCTTGCGGCGAAAAAAGCAAAAGTTGCCGAGGAGTTGAGTGAGATGCTGCAATCAAAGAATGAGCAAATTACGCGGCCTAACTTGGCTTTTTTTGCATTCAATAACGGCGATGGCAGATACAAAACCACCGCTCACTTGGGAACTTTTACTCAAAGATTGCTCAGTCCCCTTGAGCCGGAATTTTCAGGTCGATGAATCCATTCCGCCCTGTCAGGATTTCTACAAGCACGTCTGCTCTAAAGTCGAAGCCGCTTTTCAACTGCCAGCTGACCGGTCGGAATGGATCTTCGCTTTTTATGATTCCCGTGAGCGGCTTCTCTGTGCCAAAAAAAAGTATTTCCGACTGCTCACGGAAGGGTACGAACCTCACACGCCGCGCGCCAAACCGCTCAAGGATTTTTACCTCGCCTGTATGAATGAAAAGGCGTCTGCCGCCGAGGAGCGCCAAATGGTGAGCGAAAAGACAAAAGAGATTCAAGCTCTGGCCGATGGAGCCGCGGTCGCTGACTATGCTCAAAAACACATCGACGCGGCGGACGGAGCCATCCTTTCTTTCTTTACCGACGCCGACCTCGACAACCCGGCACAATTTGATGCCGGCATTGTCGCGGACCTGCGAACCCTGCCGGAGAAGAGCTACTACGAAAACAAACTCGTCACGGATGACTACCAGGTCTTAGCCGCTGATTTTTTCAAAGCTCTCCAGCTCGACAACCCCGACAAGAGGGCGCGTGACTTGATTGATCTGGAAAAGAAAATCAGTCAGCTTTATCCCATTCCGGCGGACTTTCGTAAGCGCTGGACTGAACGCCGGTATTTGGATCGCAAGGAATGGACAAAGAAATATTCTCACTTGCGGCTTGAACGCTTTTTATCACGGGTTCCGAACAATACCCGCCTCCGCGATCTGGTCCCTGAAACTCTTGATT
>PSRN01000226.1 GCA_003176075.1 Bdellovibrio sp. | reverse complement strand
TTGGTATCCGCTGAAGTGTAGGGGTTGGCAGCCGGTGACGTGACCGTCGGCGCGCTCGGGGGAACCGTGTTTCGAGTCCAGGAAAAGCTGGTCGAAGGCGAAACGTTACCTGCCGTGTCCGTCTGGCTCAAACTCATGCTGTAAGTGCCATCGCTGGTCTTACTCACTGTGAATGAATAACTGCTGCTGGCACAAGTCACGGCTTGCACTGACGCCCCCGTGAGATTGACCGTCGCGCCGGTCAAACAGGCGCCGGAGAGTGCCACACTATTCGCGTTCGAGGTGTAAGGATTCGCGGCGGGTGAGGTGATCGTGGGGGCCGACGGTGGCACCGTATTGCGCGTCCACTGAAACGAAGCGGAGCTCGATGTGTTGCCTGCCGTGTCTGTTTGCGAAACAGCCAAGGTGTAAGTTCCATCGGTCGTCTTGGACAGGGTGATCGAATAAGCCCCACTCGAACAGGAGGTGGTTCCTGTCGCCGCGTTGGCATAATTAACAGTGGCGCCGGACTGGCACGCGCCGGAAACAACCACGCCGTTGCCGTTCGAAGTGTAGGGATTCGCCGGGCTGGTGATCGTCGGAGCGCTCGGCGCAACCGTGTTTCGCACCCAAGAAAAACTGGCCGTGGGGGAGATATTGCCGGCGGTGTCCGTCTGGGTGAGCGTCATGTTGTAAGTGCCGTCGACGCTCTTGTTCACGGTGAACGAATAAGCGCTGCTGGCGCAGGTCACCGCTTGCGTGGAAGCTCCCGCCAGGTTGACTGTGGCGCCGGTCAAACATCCACCGCTGAGATTCACACTGCTGGTATTGGAAGTGTACGGGTTGGCGGCTGGCGATGTGAGGGTCGGTGCCGCCGGCGGGACTGTATTTCTCACCCATTGAAAGGAGGTCGCGGTCGAGGTGTTTCCCGCCAGATCCGTTTGCGATAAGGAAAAGTTGTAAGTACCGTCGGTGGTCTTAAACACTGTGAATCTGTACACGCTCGACGAGCAGGCAACGGAACCTGATGAAGCTCCCGACAGATAAACCGTCGCATTGTTTTGGCATCCGCCGTTGATCGTGATGGGATTGGTGTTCGTCGTCAGGGGATTCGTCGTGGTCACCGTGGGGGCGCTGGGCGCGACTGTATTACGGACCCAAGAGAGACTGGCCGTCGCCGAAGAGATGTTGGACAAATTCTTCTGCACGAGCGAGTAATTGTAAGTTCCATCAACGGTTTTAGTATCAGAGAAGGAGTAAGCGCCGGAAGAGCACACCATCGAGTTGCTCAGAGACCCGGAAATCTGCACGGTATCTCCAGTGGTGCAACCGCCGCTGATCGTAAGGCCGCTGCCGTTCGAATTATAGGGACTCGCGCCCGGTGAAGTGATCGTCGGCGTCGTGGGTATTGAAGTATCCCGAGTCCACTGGAAGGACGTCGTCGGCGAAGTATTGCCGAACGGATCGGTCTGGCTCAATGAAACAGTGTAGGTTCCGTCAACCGATTCAGAGAGTACGAAAGAATAAGTGCCGGAGGAACAGGACGTCGAACCGGTCGCCGCATTGCTATAGTTGATGGTAGCGCCAGCCTGGCAAGCTCCGGAAATTGTTAAATTCGTGTCAGCCGAAGTGAATGGATTTGCGGCCGGAGTCGTCACCGTGGGGGCCGACGGCGCAACCGTATTCCTCGTCCATGCAAAGGCGGCGGAAGCGGACACGTTGCCGGCCGAATCGGTTTGGCTCAAGCTAAAGTTATAGGTGCCGTCGCTCGTCTTGGTGACAGAGAACGAATAAGCGCTGCTCGAGCAGGCGACCGTTTGGGTTGAGGCTCCACTCAATTTGACGGTATCGCCCGAAGCACAACCTCCATAAATCGACACGCTATTACCATTGGATAAGTAAGGATTGGCGAGCAGACCGGAAATCGTCGGCGCACTGGGTGGCACGGTATTTCGCGTCCATTGAAATGAAGCCGCGCTCGACGTATTTCCCGCCGCATCTGTTTGACTGATGGCGACCGTGTAAATTCCATCACTTGTCTTTGTAACCGTGAAAGAGTATGCGGCGGAGGAACACGCCACCGATCCGGTCGCGGCATTGCTGTAGTTGACGGTCGTGCCCGACTGACAGCCTCCCGAGATCGTCACGCTGTTTCCATTCGAAATAAATGGATTGGCGGGACTGGTGACGGTTGGCGCGCCTGGAACCACGGTATTTCTCACCCAGGTGAACGCGCTACTTGGAGAAACGTTACCGAGTGAATCGGTCTGAAGCACACTGTAACCGAAAGTTCCGTCGGTGGTTTTGCTGAGATTAAACGAATAGGCGCTGCTGGCGCAGCTTGTCGTGCCGGTGCCGGCTCCTGCCAAGCTCACCGTATCCCCACTCACGCATGTTCCGGAGAGGGCCACTGTATTGGTGTTCGAAATATAAGGATTGCCGGCCGGCGCCGTGATCGTCGGGGCCGCCGGGGACGCGGTACTGCGAATCCACTGGAATGAAGTGCTGCTCGAAGTATTGCCAGCGCTGTCAGTCTGTGAAATAGCCACGTTGTAGGTGCCGTCCGTTGTCTTGTTGATGGAGAATGAAAAACTCCCCGAGCAAGGTGTTGTCCCGGAAGCATCCCCGGAATAATTGACGGTCGCCCCCGCCTGACAGCTTCCTGAAACCACCACGCTACTGCCATTGGATGCGTAGGGGTTGGCGCTCGGACTGGTGACCGTCGGCGCGCTCGGAGCCACCGTGTCCCGTTGCCAACTCAGCGTCGCGTAGGGTGAGATGTTGCCGAATGAGTCGACTTGATAAACGCTGAAGTTGTAGGTTCCATCGGTGGACTCGTTGACCGTGAATGAATAGAGGCTTGACGCGCAAAGGGTGTTTTGCGTTGAGCTGCCCATCAAGTAGATGGCGTTACCGGTCGAGCAGGATCCGGAAAGAGTCATGCTATTCGCGTTGGAAACATACGGGTTGGAGGCCGGTGAAGTGATGGTCGGCGTGGCTGGCAGGGTCGCGTTTCGCACCCACTGAAATCCGGTGGTGGCTGAGGTATTTCCCGCTGAATCAGTTTGGCTGATCGCCACGTTGTAAGTCCCGTCCGCCGACTCCGCCAAGGGGAGAGAAAACGTTGCTCCCACGCAATTCTGTGAGCCACTGATCGCTCCGCTATAAGCAACAGTGGCTCCCGACTCACAGATGCCGGAAATCGCCACGTTAATACCATTGGATGAGAAAGGATTGGTTGCCGGATTCGTGATCAACGGCGCCGCGGGCGCCACGGTATCGCGGGTCCAACTGAAACCCGTCGAAGTCGATACATTGCCGGCCAGGTCCGTTTGATTCAGGCTGTAACTATAAACTCCGTCGGTCGACTTCGTGATCGAAAAGCTGTAGGCCCCGCCCGTGCAGGCGGTCGAGGAGACCAGCAGCGTGCCGGAGGTAAGATTGACCGTGGCCAAAGTCTCGCAACCTCCGCCCAGTGTGATGGTGTTGCCGTTCGAAATAAAAGGGTTGGCGGCGGGGGACGTCACCGTTGGTGGTGCCGGTGCCGTCGTGTCCCTGGTCCAGGTGAAATTCTTGGCGGCGGAAGTGTTCCCCGCCCGGTCGGTCTGAGTCAGGGTAAAATTGTAGACTCCATCAGCGGGCTCGGCCGCCGATAGAGAGTAAACGCCAGCGGAACATATGGTCGAGCCGGTGGCGTCTCCGGATAAATTCACCGTGGCGTTCACTTCGCAAGCGCCACTCAAAGTGAGATTGGGAGAGTTGGAAATCAGAGGATTCACCGGCGGATTGGTGACCGTGGGAGCCGATGGCGCAACCGTGTCGCGGGTCCAAGTGACAGTGGCGGCTCCTGAAACCAAATTGCTGGCGCTCTGCTGGTCGACGCTGAAGCTGTAGGTGCCATCGGAAGTCTCGCTCGCCGTGAACGAAAAAGTTCCCACGGCGCAGGTCAGGCTTCCTGTTGAATCTCCAGACAAAACCACCGTGTTACCACTGCCACAAGAGCCGGCGATCACCAGGGTGTTGCCATTGTTATAAACGAGCGAAGTCGCCGGGCTGGTGAGCACGGGAGTCGGCGGCAAAGCGGAATTGCGGGTCCATTGAAACGAAGTGGCTGTCGAGGTATTGCCGACTAAATCAGTTTGATGGAGCGAATAATCATAGGTTTGGTCCACCGAACCGGTGACTGAAAAACTATAGGTGCCGCCCATGCAGGCGGTCGAATCGGTCGCTGCTCCGGAGAGACTCACCGTATTCCCTGAGACGCATGCACCTGAGATGGTCAAGATCGTGTCGGCCGATGTGAAAGGATTTGCGCCAGGATTGGTGACCGTTGGCGGCGCCGGCGGCGTGGTTAACCGCAACCAGGACAATGAAGTCGGTCCCGAGACGTTCCCTGCCAGATCAGTCTGCGTCAGATCGAATGAATAGGTCCCATCGGCCGCTTCGTTCAGCGCGAATGAATAGGTTCCATCGGCCGCGCAGGTCGATGTCAGCGATGCTCCACCCGTCAACTTGACCGTGCCGCCCGCCAGGCAACCGCCTGAAATGGTGAGTGAGCTGCCATTGGATTTGTAGTTGGTGGAGGCCGGCGAAGTGATCGTCGGCGATGCCGGCTTCACCGTCGATTTAGTCCAGCTGAATGGTAGAGGGTCGGACGGATGATCCACCCGGGAAGTTTGCGAAAGAGAATATTGATAGGAGCCGTCATTGGCGGCGGCCACCACAAATGAGAAACTTCCGTCGTTGCACGGAACTTTCTGGTTGGCATCGCCTCCGAGCCAAACCACGGTTCCGGTGGAAACCGTACAGGTACCGGCGATCGTCAGTGAATCTGTATTTGTTTGGATGGCGGTCGAAGAAAAGTTGGTCACTTGCGGAACAGGCAGAGTGGGGGCTCCAGGCAAAATGGCGTTTCCACTGGCTGGCGGGGAATCACTGCCATCACTGCCCTTACCGCCACCGCAACCAATGAAAAGCGCTGGCAGAAGAACCGCAATAACTGCAGATCGGAACCTTTCAACCGCCGGTCGCAAACATCACCATCCTTGTCCATGAGTTTGGCGAAACGTTTAACTTTTTCATTATCGGCAATTGAAAAGACCAACTTTAGCCCGTCTGAATGAATCCAAATGAGCGTATCAACCACATTAACTCTCTGTTACTTCTTAGGACGTTTCTCATTTTGATTTGGGAAGGCGGAAAGCGGAACATCCTTGTTTCCTCCTTCGCTACCAATCTTGTCGAATTGAGCAATTTAGGCTTCTTTGCAATGCACTTTTGTTTTCAGATTAAAATAAACTTGTTCCGGCATGCGTTTTGCGCATTCCGACAAGATTGAATATGGACAGATCTTTCGGGGTGTCTCCTCCCGATCGAAGGTTGGGTCCGAATCCCTGACAACGCCGGATCCTTCGGAAACTCCTATACTTTGGTCTCAAAGACTCGAGCGCAAATACTTGGTATTATTTTGCTATGATCTGGAACAGGGGAACAGTGGGGTTGGCGAATACACTGCGGACTGATCAATGATGATCGGGCCGATAAAGCTGTGGCTGGAGATTCTGGCCTCTTTCTTTGCAGCAACTTTTCTTGCGACTGTGGACCTCCATGCGCAAACCACGGATCAACGCCAATCCCAATCCCAAACTCGGCCGGCCCGCGGGATTGACTTTCGAGTGCAAATCACCAAAGGAAGTTTGGATTTTACGTCTATTTCAGGATTGAAACGCAGCTACACCGGAATTGGCTCTGAACTGGCCACTCATGTTTATATTCTAGACTCCGGCGCATTTCGATCAACTGTCTTTATGTCATCGAGGGTCATGTCCTACACGGGCCAAAATCTCGCGGCGGGTGAGGCCGACGACTTGCAGATATTCACGCTGGCTCCCGGCGCCGAAATTGACTTGGGACCCCTTTATGTTCAAGCCGCCTATCAAATGATGAACGTGAATAGCTATGTGATATCCGCAACGTCACTCTACAAACGATACACCGCCACGGGGCCAAGTTTTTCAGGTGGCATCAATTTCCGTCTCGGACACCTGGGAGTGGGTTTTGGCGTCACCTCCATCAATATCCCTGTCTCTGGCGATAAACTGGGTCTTCCCACCGACAGTGTTCACAGCGAACTCAGTTATTCAGTGAATTTTGTCTATTATATGGGAGTCCCCCTCGGACGATTCGTGAAAGAGCTTTTCAAGAAATAAAAAAGCTGAAATCACACGGGAAAATCCCCTTGAAATCGATCGGTCAACTCGTGTCTCAAAATGATCATCGTGGACAAAAGTTCCACCCCAGTGAGCAGAAGTTTGCCGCTGATCCGGTGTTCTGAATTTCCATTGGGTTAAGCATAAGAGTTGCAGGGAATCTCTGGCGGAAGCCGGGAAGGACGCAATACGAAGGGAACCTGTCGATGAAAATGAGAATTGCACTGATTATTTTCGTTTTTGCAGTAGCGGCGAAAGCGGGCGAGCACGGGGAACAAGCCCGTGGCGGCTCCGCCGCCCACGCATTAAATCCAGCCGAGCGAGCTCCCCAAGGGGCACAAGCTGTCAGCCTGGGGGACGTTACTAAGTATTGTGACCCCAAGATGCTGGAATCTTTTGAGGCCTGCTTCGACCTATTCAGCGATATCAAAACCAGTGGGAGGGAAATCAGAAAGATCCAAATAGGAGATTCGCGCACTGACAGTGAGGGCGTCTACATTGCCAAATTTGCAGTGATCTACTCAGAGAACGCCAAGTGCTATGAAGTGAATGCAACGGTGGAAATCGATCAAAGCTCCATGGTCAGCCAGGAACCTCATCACCCTATCGACTGCCCGCCCTCAAAATAGCCTCCGCATGAACCAAGCTCAGCCTTGAATTTGCTTTGGCACTTTTTTCAAAATTGCACGAAAACTTTTCTCCCACTTGCTGATTGACCACGCTGGATCGAAGGTGGCTTATTTATATGCCTATTGATGAAATTAGGCAGCTAGCCCATAAAACTTGGTTGACGAAAATAAAATTGATAATAACTTACCGGGGCCTCACGGGGAGATTTTTTTTGGAATGAAAATTAGGATATTTGCTTTCAATCATTTTTGAATGAGACGTTGGCAAAAGTTGACGAAAGAATTTAAAACAAATTTAAAAAGAAGAGCAGAAAGGCGAATCAAGATGCCGAATTTGAGCGTGATCCATAGATGTCTCGTCGTACTGATGTTTGGTCTGATGTTTTTCGCAGAAACATCTCACGGCGGTTCGGCGGGAGGCGAGGATCAAGTTTACTTTTTAACCGGCGATTGGCAAGGAAGCCGGAGACAGTTGGAATTTTTCAAGGAACGACTTTTCATCATGCGTACCGCGCCAGATTACGCCACAGCGATTCAGTGGATTCATGACTTTCGATCTTCGCCGCAAAACGGTTCGATCGTGGCTGAAGTGGATCGTCATGCCATCGAAATCATCGCTCGAATTCTCCACGACACCACTTGGCTGCCCTCTTATCGAATGGAAAAAGGCCTCGAACCACGCCCCAAGGCAATTCCCGGAGTTGATGCCGCCTCATTTAGCGATGACTTTCGTTTGAGGTTCCCCGGCTCGTTCGTGGATTCAACGTCTGACCAGCCAGTGATAAAGCAGAACATTAATCAACCCTCCCCCCTCCTTCATCCGGACCTCAACTTCCAAATGAACGGAGCTTTGGCGACTCACTACTTTAATCACGTGATCGTAAATCAGCTGGGACAACTAAATGCCGAGGGAGCCTTGAAACAAGGTTTTTCCCAAGTCATGGATTCAACCTTGGCGCCCATCGTCCATGATGTTTGGGTGGCGGCGAGCACCTGGGAAGTGGAAAAGTTTTTGGGAGTGGCTGGAATCACGTTATCCTTGGAAAAAGAGACGGCCTTGACTTCCACAACTGATCGTCTGCGCGCGGCTGTTCAGCAAGGCGTTTACGAAAAGATCATGAGTTCAAGCCTTTTTGATGGGAAAGCGGGGTCCATAAACGTGCAGGAGTTCAATCGCGTCGCTGACTTGATGAACCTGCAAGGTAAGGACCGAAGTGAGATGCTCAAAAAACTCAGACAATTCTTGCCCTTTAGGAATATTTCTGAGGCTGAAAAAGCAAAGGATCGCCGGGTCGCGAAGAGCTGTTTGGATGCCTATCTGCAACATCCAGCACTGAAAGCGATCCATGACCCCGAAATGAAATGGAGGATGGCAGATCCTGACCGCATGGGCATTCGCTACTCGGGTAATTTGGTCGGAGATGGGGGCCACTTGCTTGAGTCGGCCGACACCTTACTGCAAATCTCGGAAGATCTAGGCCAACGAGCCCAATATGAATTGGGCAGGCGCGATCTTTTCATCTATCGCATCCTGGGTGACTACCTCATCCTAATGAACCTTGAGAAATCGGCTTCTAGCCCTATTCCGTTATTTCGTGAAACGGCGAAACGCTTTGCCGGACCGAATACACCAGCTCAGCGGATTCGCTTTTCACTAAAAGAGCAGGGCCAACTCGGCCTCCTGCAGAAGATTCAGGAAGAAGTTCTTGCGCTCTCGGGGGGCAGCCTTAAGTTGAGTGACGGCCAGGCAGCGGAATTTTTTCTTTTTGTGGCGGCTCCCGCAGAGTCCCATGCAAAACTTGGATTTCAGGAGTTGAACACCACCGACCCGCGAATCCAGAAATATGCGGGACTGCTCTGGCGATTCATTGAGAAATCCTCCCTGGGCATTTATGATCCGGAGACGGGCCTGGTGGCCGTGCACGGACCACAAACTGAACACAATGCATTCGTTGTTCCAGGTCAGCCCAACGCGAGCTCCCTGGAGTCTTGGATTGACGGTCTCAACAGACTCAAGCAGCGGGAGACCCAGGCCTTGGCTGAAGCTCTTCGGTCTGCAGAACCTGTTGTGCTTTATATGCCTTACTTTGGCAATTCGGTCTGGCAAGATGTTACCGGAAAGTACAGAGACGGGAGTCAAAGCGTAGTCAGCGGTCTGATAACGCGCGACGAAGACGGTATCATTCTGAACTCGGCGGCACCTCTAAATCAGCGACTGATCAAAAGGACAACCTCACTTGGATCGGGATTGATGACGGCTGAGGGGCTTTCACCTGTGACTGTGGCGCATGCCCTGGTGCAGGTTTTCCCAGATCTAAATCGCCGATCCATCCGAATCATGACTGGCAGCACGGGCAATCCGAGGAACCCCTTCGGGTCCGAAGTGGTCATTCGCCAGTCGAAAGGATTCGTAACCATTGAGGGAAGATTACCCAACGGCACTCCGTTCACCAACATCCTGACTGTAGATCTCAAAGATCCTCGAGCATTGCCCGAGTCTGGATTTTTGGCTGAAAGAAATGGAAAAAGTTATGTTCTCGTCGGCCGAACCCCAGATGAGCGGGTGGCGGCAATACGTCAGGAGGGGGACGGTGAGGATCTAAGCACAACTTTCAGTCTCGAGGAAGTGAAACCGGAAGTGCTTCGTCCTCCGACAGTATTTCCATTGCTCCAGGAGGCCCTTGGATTATTCAAAAAGCATGCTCTTCGGCTTTATGAGACTGCACTCAAGTTGGATCCGAATCTGAAACCGCCCAGTTTCCCGAGCGAGGAAGAACTGATCCGCTCACTGGCGGGTCATACAGTGATTTCGTTTATGGGGGGATCAAACTTGAACGGAATCGAGCCGCAGTATACTGGAAAAGGAATTAGCGAAATGAAAGATATTGCACGGAGTATTCCTGCCGGAGCTAAGGTGCTGACGGGAGGTACTAGCCCTGAAGCGCCGACCATAGGGTATGAAACTCCAATACACGAAGAATTGAGAAACCGGCACGACGTGGAGGTTTCCGCACTCACCATCGCGAAGCCGGAATTGTCTGAACTCGCACAATTGAGCGGATACACCATTATTCAAACTGACGACTGGACGCCATTGGCGGCTCATACTGTTGGCGTCCTGAGCGAGGCTTCCAAATCCGGCGCTTCGCCCGTGTTAGTTCTCATTGGCGGTCGCGGCGTTGTTAAAGAGGCGGCTCTCCTGGCCCAAAAAGAGGGTGTGGAGTATTTGCTATATACCGGCGAAGCCGCACGGTTTAGCGAACAGGGCAGTGTCTTTGTGTTCGACCAGCTTGATGAAAAGGAAAAAGCAATGCGTGGTTTTAGCAATGCTCTTGAATTTAAGAAAAAATTGGCTGGAGCCCTGGAGAGGATAGCGAATCGATCAGGTCGCACCGCTGCCAAACCACTCGAGGGACCATCCGAGGTCATGCAATGCAGTCGAGTGTCGAGGGGGAATTAAGGCGGATATTTTCGACCTATTTGATCGCCTTGATCAGGGCTTTGAAGTAGTCCGGCATTTCTTTTCGCGGATACCAAGTTAATGCAAACGGTATTTGCGTCGATCTTCCCGCGTTCAAGATGGTCAGCGCCTTTTTCTCGATGAACGGCGCCACTAAATCCTTTGGCAAAAGAGCAAATCCAGCGC
>PSRN01000303.1 GCA_003176075.1 Bdellovibrio sp. | reverse complement strand
CCCGCCACGTCCTTCGCCGCCCACGCTCGATCAGGCCGACGTGAGCATGGAACTGTCGTGCAGCAAGGGAAGTTACGTTCGCTCTTGGGTGGTTGAGCTCGGCCGGCGATTGGGAGTGGGCGCCTGCCTCAGCCAGCTCCGTCGTCTTCGCTCTGAACCCTATTCGGTGGACCAGGCGCTCAACTTGAAGGACATTGAAGACAGCCTGATTAAGGGTGAGTGGATCAAGGGATTTGTCTCCATGTCTGAGGCCCTCGCCCACTGGAAAGCCATTCACGTCGTGGGACGGGATGAAACTCTTCTTCGCCACGGGCAGATTTCAAGCCAGTTGAAATCCCAGCTTATCCGCATCTTCCGGCCGCAGGAGGATTTGGGGGTGAGGATCATCTCTTCCTCGAGCGAGCTGATGGCCCTGGTGGGCCTTGAACTGGGTCGCGGCTTTGTTGTTCGGCGGGTCTTTCGTTATTGACCTCACTGGGTCATTTCAGTAAAAGAAGCGGCGGTGGAGTGACGGCTTTGATCGACAGCCATGACGACGAAGCGGTACCCATCCAGCGAATCACAGCGTGGGCGTAGAAGCCGCCACGAGCATTCAAGCCAATACCAAACGAGGAGACGTTAATGGCCGTCACAAGAGACCAAAAAGAAGTTATCATTAAGAAATTTCGTCGGGGGGAGCTGGACACCGGCTCTTCCGAGGTGCAAGTCGCGCTTCTCACCGCGCGGATCAACGAAATGACCCAGCACTTTACCCAACACAAGAAAGATGTTCATGGTGTCCGCGGCCTGATGAAAGCGGTCAATCGGAGACGCAAACTACTGGATTATTTGAAGAGGACGGACTCCAAGAAGTACGAAAAGATCATCGGTGAGCTGGATATCCGCAAATAAATGACCGCGCCACGGGCATAAGATTGAAGTCGGAACACAAGGCCCGAGTCCAACTTGAAGGAGTAAGAATGAAAACAACGGTTACAACATCTGTTGGAGGTCGGCAGATCACCCTGGAAACTGGACGCCTGGCCAAGCAAGCCGACGGAGCGGCCCTGGTTTCCTGCGGCAGCAATATTGTGTTGGTGACGGCGGTCTCCAGTCGAGAGGAAACCAAGCTCGATTATTTCCCTCTCATGGTCGAATACCAGGAAAAGTTTTACGCCACCGGGAAGATTCCGGGGGGATACTTCAAGCGTGAGGGAAAACCGACAACCGATGCGGTCCTCACGGCTCGTTTGATTGATCGGCCCATTCGGCCTAAATTTCCCGAGGGATACCGCAATGAAACGCAAGTGGTGGCGACCGTGCTTTCAGCGGACGGGGCCTTTCCCATTGAGATTTTGGCCAGCCTTGGCGCTTCGGCGGCTCTGCATGTCAGCGATATTCCATTTGACGGCCCGACCGCGGCGGTTCAAGTGGCTCGTGTTGACGGTCAACTTGTCGCCAATCCGACGCCCCAGCAAGTGGAGCGTTCCGACCTGGATTTCGTGGTCGCGGGAACGCGACAAGGAATTCTCATGGTTGAAGGCCAGTCGAAATTTGTGTCTGAGGCCGATGCCATGGCCGCTCTTCGCTTTGGCCACCAGTCCCTGTTGCCGCTACTCAACGCGCAGGATGAGCTGCGTGAGAAAACAGGTTCCAAGCCTAAGCGTCCCTTCGCGGCCACAAAAATTGATGAAGGATTCAGGAAAGAAGCTGAGTCTTTCCTGGCTTCAGCGATCCAGAAGGCGATGAAAATTCCCGAAAAATTGGAGCGGGCGGCGGCCATTGACAGGGCCATGAACGAAGCGAAGGTGAAATGGGTTGGCGCCGAAGGCGCCACGGGCAAGGAATCCACGGCCGATGCCTCAATGCAAGCCGTCCGGGCCAAAGACTTGGCCACGCTTGCTGAGGAAATCAAATACAAAACAGCCCGCGCGATGATTTTGGACGGCGGCGTTCGCTTGGACGGAAGGGATTTGAAAACCGTTCGTCCCATTGCTTGTGAAGTGGGAATTCTGCCGCGGGCTCATGGATCAGGGCTGTTCACGCGCGGTGAGACGCAAGTTCTCGGCACGGTTACCTTGGGGACTGGCGATGACGAGCAAATGGTGGACGCGCTTTTGGGAACGGTGAAGAGGCGATTCATGCTGCACTACAATTTTCCGCCTTACTCGGTGGGCGAAGTCGGTCGCTTCGGCGGTCAGGGGCGCCGTGAGATTGGACATGGAAATCTCGCCGAACGGGCGTTGAAATTTTCCCTGCCGGAACACGAAAAATTTCCTTACACCATTCGGATTGTGTCTGAGGTTTTTGAAAGCAATGGTTCAAGTTCCATGGGAACGGTTTGCTCCGGCACCCTGGCCCTTCTTGATGCGGGTGTGCCGGTGAAAGCAAACGTGGCTGGCATCGCCATGGGATTGATCAAGGAGGGCGACCGTGTCGCCGTGTTGACCGACATTTTGGGAGATGAAGACCACCTGGGGGACATGGATTTCAAAGTGGCCGGGACCACCCAAGGGATCACCGCCGTGCAGATGGATATCAAAATTGACAGTGTCAATTTTCAAGTGATGGAGACGGCGCTTCAGCAGGCGCGCGACGGCCGACTCCACATCCTGAACGAAATGGAAAAGGTGATGAAGGTGCCGCGTGGGCATATTTCCGAATTTGCTCCTCGAATTGAAACGATTCGTATCAATCCCGATAAGATCCGTGAAGTTATCGGCCCCGGCGGAAAAATGATCCGGTCCATCACCGAAGCCACCGGCGTGAAGATTGAAATCGAAGACGACGGGCAAATTCACGTGGCGTCGAGTGATCCTGAAGCGACCAAGAAAGCGATCAGCATGATCAATGAGATCGTCGCTGAAGCCGAAGTCGGCAAGGTTTATCACGGCAAAGTGGTGAAGATCACTGATTTTGGAGCTTTCGTCGAGATCCTCCCCAACACTCAGGGGCTCTTGCATATCTCGGAAATCGCGCACGAGAGGTTGCGGGCGGTCACGGACGTGTTGACCGAGGGAGACCAGTTGGATGTCAAAGTCCTCGATATTGATCGGGCGGGTCGCATCAAACTGTCTCGCAAAGCCATTCTAGCAAAAGATAGCTAAGGACCTGTCATGGACAGGTCCTAGGTTCGGCAAAGCGGTGGCCGGCAAATTCAACAAAACAGTTTTTTCCAATGGCGTTCGGGTGGTGAGCGAACATCACCAGCAAAGCCATTCCATTGCCCTCGGACTTTGGGTGCTGACGGGCACCCGCGACGAGCCTGAACACTGCGAGGGCATCACGCATTTTCTTGAACATCTGGTTTTTAAAGGAACAAAGACCCGCTCGGCTTACGAAATTGTCCGCAGTCTTGAGGAGTTGGGGGGCGAAGTCAACGCGTTCACGACCCGCGAGTACACCTGTTTTCATGCGACAGTCTTGAGTCAGGACTGGGAAATTGCATTGGATGTGTTGGCCGACCTGGTGTCGCAGATGAAGGTCAACCGCAAGGATTTCGAAGTCGAGCGCTCAGTTGTTTTGCAAGAGATCGACATGAGCGAGGATGAACATGAAGATCTGGCTTACGACGTTTTTTTGCGGCAATTTTTGGGTTCCCACCCCCTCGGACGCCCCATCCTGGGCACCGCCCAAAGCCTCGCCAGCCTGCGGTTGCCGATGGTGAAGGAGTATTACCGTCGTCACTACACGGGCCGCCGGCTGATCTTGAGCGCGGCGGGAAATCTCCAGGCTGATGAGTTGGTCAAAAGGGCTGAAAAATTGCTGGGTCGGACGAAGAACTATCCGCGATCGCGGCAAGAGAAACGGCCGCGGCCGCGGCCCTTCATGGCGGCCGTCGACAAGAACGCCGAGCAACTTCATCTCCTGATGGGGTTTCCGGCGACCAGTTTCAAGGATAAAAGAAGATTTGAGGCCTTCCTGGCCAACAATCTTTTGGGCGGCGGCATGACCTCGCGACTTTATCAGGCGGTTCGCGAAAAAAAGGGACTCACTTACTCGGTCTACAGCAGCCTCCATTCTTTCACTGATTTTGGCATGTTGAATATTCTCGCTTCAGCGCAGCCGCAAAAAATGCCAGACGTTGTTAAATCGATCTTTTCAGTCATCGACAAAGTGAAACGACGGGGTCTGTCGCGCTCCGAGTTGAAGCTGTTTCAGCGCCAGCTCGAGGGAAATTTGCGGCTGGGAGCCGAGGACATGGAAAGCCGGATGAATTCACTGGCGGTGAATGAAATGATTTTTCAGGAGTATCGTCCCGTGGAGCGGGTCATTGAGGAAATCCATAGAGTCACGCCCCACAGCCTCAAGAACTTCCTCGAGGAATATCTTGATTTTCAGCAGGCTGGAATTCTATTTTTGGGAAGCCAGGCGGAGCAGGCCTTGAACTGGTTTTCTGGACACCCGACGTCCAAGCCCTTCCGCCAGGCCAGAAAGGCTGTCTTATGACAACAATTCCGTTAAAGATTATGCGTTGGCCCCATTTCCGGGGTGATTTGCCAAGCTATCAATCGACCTTTGCTAGCGGCTTCGACGTGCGGGCGCAATTGAGCGAAACGCTGGTTTTGCAACCGGGGGAGCGGGCTTTGGTGCCGACGGGGCTGAGCTTTGAAGTTCCGGTGGGGTATGAAATGCAAGCCCGGCCACGCAGCGGACTGGCATTGAAGCAAGGGATTGGGCTGGTAAATTCGCCGGGGACGATTGATGCCGATTATCGCGGTGAAGTGAAAATCATCGTGATCAACTTTGGCCGTGAGCCGGTGACCCTTCAAGACCAAGATCGCGTGGCCCAACTGGTCCTGTGTCCCGTCGTTCAGGCTCGCTTCGAACTGGTCAACTCGTTGAGTGAGACGGGGCGGGGTCTGGGAGGTTTTGGTTCCACCGGAGTGAACGCTTAACTAAAGTCTGGGCCCTCGCTAAAATCTAGTTAACTCGCATTTCGCGGACTAGAATCGGTTTCATGAAGGCCTTGCGATACTTCACTCTGGCATCGTGTTTTGCTTTCCACTTTTTTGCGATGGCCGAGCCCTGGCTGGCCAGCCGTTATGCCCAAAACTGCGCTGCCTGCCATGCCCCCGGGCGAATCAACGTGCCAGCGGGCGAGCGCCGCTGCACTTATTCATGCAAGGCATGTCACACGAACCCCAATGGCGGAGGGCTGCGAAACACCTACGGCCGATGGTTGGAAGAAAGATGGCTGCACTCCAACTACGTCAAGGACTACCCCCTTAACAAACCTCGCCCCCAGGTTCTGGAAACGCAGCCGAATCAGGAGAACACCCAACAGAGCCCTGCGCTCGCTGAAACCACTGAGGAGCTTCCTGAAAACCGCTACGACCGCAAAACGACGGGGGAGCAACCCATTGATTCTAATCTCGAGGCCGCGCGTTCTCGCATTCCGCAAGGGGATCCGTGGCGTGAGCGAAGAAACAGCTACTTCAACGCTGGTTTGGACTTCCGCTGGTTTTATCTTTACAGCGATACAAATGGTGCTGCCACCCATGGGCTGGTGCCCATGGGTACCGACATCGGCGTCAGCGTTCAGCCGACCCATCAGCTGACTTTCGTGTGGGAAAATCGTTACTCAAGCGACCCGCGCAGCACCGCCACATGGGACGAGAGCTACACCTCGAAATCGATCGTTCGGTCGGCTTACGT
>PSRN01000042.1 GCA_003176075.1 Bdellovibrio sp. | reverse complement strand
CACCGACGCCAATCCCGACGCCAACCCCAACCCCTTCTCCGACGCCAACGCCATTGCCAACGCCGGCATTTGCGATTGGCTCAGTCCAGGTGGGCACGACTCTCTACGCCGGACAAATGATTGCGATGGGCTCCTTCGCATTAACCATGCAAGCGGATGGTGATTTGGTCCTTCTCGATACAAACGGCAATGAAATTTGGGGAACCGATCAGGATCAAGGCAATGACGTCCCAGGTTTCAGTGGGCCCACCTCGGCATTGAGCTGCGGGTCTTGCTATGCCGCTTTCCAATCAGATGGAAATCTCGTACTCTACAACCCCAGTTTTCTAAATAGCGGTTCTAACCACGCTTACTGGGCCTCCAATTCAGCAAGATTTTCTGGCGTCCAATTTTATTTCTTGTCCCAAAGCCCCTTCATATCAATCTATAATTCAGATTCGACGGCAGCCCTGTGGTCCGGACTTGGACCCTATATCCCACCTGGAACGATCATTAATGCAGGTCAGTCCGTTCTATTTCCTCGGGGGCTAAAGATAACAATGCAAACCGACGGCGATCTGGTGGTAAGCAATTCGACCGGAAACCTTTGGGCCACCAGCGATAATCCAACTGGCGATTCGCTTGGTTTTAGTGGCCCGACTTCCGGATTAAGTTGTAACTCCTGTTACGCCAGTTTCCAAGCCGATGGAAACCTCGTACTCTACAATCCTTTCTTCACCGGAAATTCCAACAAAGCTTATTGGTCATCGAGAACCGCGCAAAACCCTCAGTCCTTGTTTCTAATTTCGCCATTGGCGCCTGTTCTCAGCATCCGAAGCAATAGTGGAACCATCCTCTTCACCAGCAACTGATTGCAAACCGTGGCCGCCTCCAGACGATTCCAGAGGTCGTCGGGCTCCGCCCGTTACCGAATTGAGATCATCGTCTCGAAGTGAAAGCCAGTGGTGTTTCATAGCAAGACACATTTTTGCGAAAGTTTAACACCCGTGGCGGCTTCACCGCCCACGCTCATTATTCGCTGAAGAAGTTCTTGATTCATCCGATCAGTATGAAGCCGCGAGATTTTTTGCGGCGGGTGGAGATCTTGGAAATGCGCGCTCCTGGTTTTGCACTTGCTGAAGCCATTATTGCGATAGCTTTGATCGGGGGATTGACGTTGCTGGTTGCCCAAATGATCACCCTGTCAAACACGGGCAATAATTATGGCGTTCTCTTAGGAACCCGAAATCAGCTCGTCGCCGTTTTTCGCCAGGCAGCGAGCGATCCGAACGCCATCATCACTTCCCTTCAGAAAAAAGATCCCAATGGAAATCGCTACAACCAGGTGCTGTATGATTGTGTCTGTGGCGGCGCCGGAAGCAATTGTGAGACCTTCAAAAGCGACACCCTTCCTCCCACGCTCGTCATGTTCGATTCCAGTGGCAGTCCACTCTCTTCGCTCTCCGGCCAGACTTGGGGCTATTACGATGCGGCTGGCAACGCGACAAACTTTATTGCCAACGCCGCATTTACTCTTACCGCCACGGTGATTGCCGAGTGCGCTCCTGACATTAAGGACGGCATCTTTGATCCGCCGCCCGCATGCCATGGTCAATCCGCTGAATTTATCGGTGTGAGATACACGATCGCACGTTACCCTTCGACGGTGACTGACCTAAAACCATTGCAGGGAACTTTGTTTATCAATGTCAATCAAATCGGCGCAACAGGAAGTAGTTGTTTATAATGAAAACGAGACCCAAGGGCTTTACAATCATTGAAGTCGTAGTAACGCTTGCTTTGATCTCCATTCTGCTCACCCTCACTTTGGGCTACATTTCCAACATCGGCACCACTTCAGCTGTGTTCCTGGGTCTCTCCACCCGAGATCGCATCTGGTCGGGCTTTCGACAGATCTCCTCCATGCCGGCGGCTCTGCGCAACAGCGCAAGAATGGCTTTTGGAACCACCGCTGTTAATCCGCCTCTTTATAACTGTGTCTACGGAGCAACACCCAATGGATGTGCCACCGGAGTGGAATCGCCCTTCGTCTTATACTCACCATATTATCCGATGGACAGTAGCGGCAATCTTCAGTCGATGAACCTTCAGATTGTTTCAATGCCTTGCCTGGTGAGTAGCGGCTCTTGCTCGCCGGCAGGGGCTCTGACCAACGTTTGGTTCGACGTTTTCGGCAATGCCTGCCAACCTCCGGATCCGAACTGCATCTTTGCCGTCTACACCTCCTTTGTTCCCACTTGCGGACCCGCGACCTTGCCTCTCAACCCCCCGGCAAACCTCATCTCTCCGGTCAATTATCTGCAACCGCAAGCCACCTGCACCACTGCTGACATCATTCAAGTGAACTTTTTAGTGGCCCTGACCAGCACCCTGAGCTCGGTCAAAGCCAGTCTAGCGTCAATCCTGACTGGCAAATCGGGGACCGTCGTGGTCAGGGTCAAGGATATTTCTTTCAACGATCCGTATTGAGTCTTGGCCAGTAAAACACTCACGGGAGACCCCTCAGAACGAACCTCTCAAGGCTGCGCCAAAGGTGTCCCTGCTTCGTAGCGGGCCTTAGCGGGCAAGGCGGAGCAAGTTCCACCGCAGCCCGAGGGGCCCGTTTGGATCTGTTGCGCGCCAGTGGGCGTGACCCACGGCCAGGGATAGCCGCCGCTTCCAGCGCTAAAGAAAACAGGTTTGCTCGCAAGATAAAAAGAGTTTGGAAGGGTCTGATCTGGCGTGTTCGAATCCCATTTCACAGAATTGTTAAGATAGTCGTAGTTGCCGTGGATGAAAATATAAGACCCGCTCACGCCATTCAGATAGGGATCCTGGCCGCCGGGCCCACTGTTCCACCCCAGCATGAAGATGCGACTTGCCGTAAAATCCCCCTGATAAGTCCAACCGTTGGCCGCCGTCGATACTCCGGCCACCCCGAGAACATTTCCGACAAAGGCGTACCAATAATTGTAAGCAGCCGGACCCGCGGCCCGAAATGGACCAGGCTTGTTGAGCGTGCAACCCGACGGTCCGCTTGTCCCGCAAGCGTAAGCTATTCCTGCCGCGTCGTTCACGGTTTGATTCAATGAAAGATCGGTAAACGGCGTCCTCATTCCAGTGCTTTGGTTGCGGAAAAACGTCATATACACTGAATTGCCATGGGTATGGTCGCCGTCCAAGTTGTCACCCCAGTTTCCTTCGAACAAAACATGGTGTGGGCCTGAGTAGTGGGTGGCGTTGATGTCCATGTCTAACCAATAGTCGCCAATGCCGGATTCGGCGTCGTACATCGTATCGTCCATATAGTTATACGAAACAACTGAACCCGCGCCAGCCGCCCGAGCGACCATCCCCTTGCCGGCGAAGTTGGTGATGCTGTTGGTGATCAGTATTTCGGTCGAAGCGTTATCCAGCGCAATGGGATATTCGCCACCATTATTAACGGAATTCCAGCAGTGATGGACATAAGTGTTGTTGATCTCGCTCCGGACCGAGTATTCGATATTGATACCCCCGCCATACCAATCGCCGACCTCGACATTCTTGATCCAGCAATAGGCGCAAAATTCCAGTTCCATGCCGCCATTGACTCCCCGAAGAAGAGAAAGGTTCTCAACGCCAGCGTTTTGAAGAAAAGAAATCGGTGTTTGATAGGTCGAATTGCTCCCGTAAAGAGGTCCATAAACTTGAGCGTTATGGCCGCCACTCTGCCGGAAGGCGATGGTGAGCGGATCATCAAATGTCAGCGTGCAGCTGGTCCCTGGACACGGACCCGCACCGATGGAAGTGATCAAGTGCAACTCGGCGGTTGGCCGATCGCAAAAGGAATGCCAGCAACCAGCCGAGTTGGCCTCATAAGGATAGGTTGAGCTAAAATCCCAGCCGTCGCCGTTTTGTGATTTCGCCCACATCACTCTTCCAGTGGCAGGGTTCCCGGAGGAATTGAGCCAGTCCGAAGCGGCCCACACACTGCCATACCCACTCCACGCATTCAATGGATCAGCGACCCAACCCGCGCCTGAGGCTTCATCGATCAATACCCACATTCCCACACTAACTCTGCTGGTATCTTGAACTTGAATCGTGGTTTGGCCCTGAGAAGCGTCAGCAGTCAGCGGTGTGGCCCCGCAACCAGTGCCCAGGACTGCACCAACGTTGCCACATTTCGCCCAACTGTAATTGTAATCGGGGTTCACTGGCGCGAGCTGAATAATCGCCGGCCCTCCGTTTGGGCACGTGACTTCGTTTGAAGTGCTTGTGCCGCACTTCCCACCGGTGTAGGCCAGCGCGCCGTCAACCACGGAGATGGAAGTCTGACAGTACGGCGAGCTGGACCCGCCGCAGTTGCCCGATCCGCGAAGGGTAATCCCCGTCGCAATCTGGATGGGCAGATCAGCCATATGAACGTTAAAAGCTCCCGCTCCCAGCTGGACAACTTGTCCGGCTGGACAGCTGTTGATGGCGTTCTGGATATTGTTGAAATCGTCCTGTCCGCCACCGAGCGGGTTGACAGTCGCGCAGATTTTCGTTCGATCCGGAATACCGCCAACCGAGGCAAGCCCAGCGTTCGCCCAGTTTGCGTATGCGTTGTCATAAGACGGTAACACGCCACTCGTGGGATCGCTGGATGAGGGATTAGGGGATGGATTTGGAGGAGGACTGGTTGAAGAGATAGAAGTTGTTGCCTGCATTCCCGTGGAGGGGTTGCAGTTTTGGAACACTAAGAAGCAGAAGGTTCCAAAAACGAGCCACAGAGTCATCTTAAGTTTGAGCTGCCGCATCTCGACTTTTATCCTTGTGATATCTGATCGGGATAACCGGTTCCAAACTTGAGAAATTTGGTCGTCTTTCAAGATCCCACTTCAAGATATGTGAAGGTTGGAATCTTCATTGGGGTAACCAGGGAAATGGCCGATAAGAAGTTCATGTTGGATGAGGAGAAATTCATGGATATGAATAAATCGAGAAATCTACAGCAAGGAAGCATTGGAATTTTTCTAGTGCTCGGATTTCTTGTTGTATCTCTGATCACCCAGGTCATGGATGTCGTTCGATCTTCGCAAAGTCGGGTCATGATCGACAACGCCCGGATCTACGCCAGCAAGGAATCAATCATTGCGAACATCAATCAAATGGCGACGGTTTCGGGGCTTTATCGGGTCAGCTTGGACCCTGATTACGCTCATCAGACGGGCAATAGTGCTTTGGCGAGTTGTTTGGTGGGAGATAGCTCCTGTGTGACGGACAACACGACGGA
>PSRN01000021.1 GCA_003176075.1 Bdellovibrio sp. | reverse complement strand
TATGGCGGGCGCCGAGATTTTGCCCGACCAGCGTGGCGGCCGCGTTACTCAAGCCCCAGGCGGGCAACATGAAAAATACGAAATTGCGAAAGGCGATCTGATAGCCGGCGCTGGCTGAGGTGCCGCCGGTCTCGGCCACCAGCCGGTTGAGGATGATCCAACTGCCGCTGCCGATAATGTACTGCAAAGAGGCCGGCCATGCGACCGTTGTTAAGGACCTGAACGCCGCTCCATCCAGTTTGAAATGCCAGCGCTGGAATTTCAGCTCGCCATCACCCTTGAACAAGTGGAAGCATTGGTAAAGCACTCCCGTGCTGCGGCCAACGAGAGTGGCCAGAGCAGCGCCTTTCAATCCAAAGCAGGCGATTAATATGGGGCAGAGGATGATATTGGTCCCGCTCGCCACCCATAGACTTCGCATGGCGATGGCCGCGTCACCAGCTCCCCTGAAAATTCCGTTGATCAGGAAAAGGAGAATGATCGGGGCGCTCCCGCCGAGGAGGATCTTGGCGAAGATGGCGCCCGATTGCACAACCTCTTCGGCGGCGCCCATTCCGGCGAGGATGTCGGAGGCGAAGGTCACCCCCAGCACGCCCAAGATGATGGACACGAAAACAGACAGCAGAATCGCCTGCGCTCCAGCGTGCGCGGCGGCCTGCCCATCCTTTTCCCCGACCCGCCTGGCTACGATCGCGGTGGCGGCCGTGCTTAGCCCAATGGCGATCGAGTAAACGATAGTGACGACGGATTCCGTGAGTCCCACGGTCGCGATGGCGTTTGGCCCGAGCCTGCTGACGAAGAACATGTCCACAACGGCGAATATTCCTTCGAGGCTTAGCTCCAGAATCATGGGAACGGCGAGAAGGACCACGGCTTCTTTGATCGGCGAGGTCGTGAAATCATGGTGTTCGGATTTCAGTGAAGCGAGCAAGGTGCGGAGAAACGACTTTGATTCTGCCATAAATATCAATCTTTTCGATGAATGAGTAAAATATGATACGTTCTTCGCAGGATATTTGAGAATGGCAATGAAAGGGAAGTTTATAATGAATGAGGCTTTTCGGAATGAGGATTTTCGAACTCGATCTTCTTACGAGGCGCGCCAGCGACGGACTTTGGTGCTGATGAGCCAGGTCCATCGCAAGAGTAAAACTTGGATCGATCCTGTCAAAATCCGGAATTCAAAAAATCGGCCAGTCAAAGGGGCGATTTGTAGCAACATTTCTTGTGAATTTTGACTTCCTTTATTTTTTCAAGATTATCGTCAGGGATAAATACCAAATGTCAATTTTCCTTTCCTTCACCAGGAAAGGGCATGATCTGATACGAATAAATCGTGTCGCTAAAAAAGTAACTGTCGGGATCGCCCAATTCTTGGCGAACCAATTTTCTGCTTTTGCCCACATAGAGCGATCGTTTTACGATATCAACAGCCATCGGTGCTCGCTTGGATAAATCGCCGGCTTTAAATTGTCTCGCATCGAGGGCAAGCGTTCCCCACTTTTTTTCCGCTACGGACATTGGCATGAATTCAGCGGCAAAATAGGACTCTGCCAAAGCCAAAATACCAATAGACAAAACACTACCTAAACAAATAAGCTTTTTCATTTTGGCTCCTTGGGAATCGGCAATCCAGGTTTGATAATCTTAAGTTTCCCGCTGCGGCGCTCATCAAGTCCCTTTCCTTCCAAATTTCTCAAGCTCCACTGGCTCTGGCTGGGGAAGTTACGGATCGAAGAACTTTCGGCGACGTTTTATTGTTTATATACTGTTAGCGCGTCTATATGGTCTCTTCACGACGAGTTCTTTTTCAGCGACAGTCAGCCCTGGATAAAAGATGATCCTACCGGCAACTGAGGGCATCTTGTGACGAGCCCTCCCCCTCGCGGTGTGAGCGCAAGGGTCTCCGTGATTTACTTCTGGTTCTCGCGGTTCTCCTGGCGCTTGCGGGCCATCTGGCGTTCAAATTCTTCTCTCACCGCTGGTCCAATCGCGGCCTCAGCAAAGACAGCCGGGCCCGCCACGTACTGCAAAAGGTGGAGAGTTTCAGCATCCACATTCACGTCTTTTCCTTTGATGAGTTGGAATTCCGCGATTCGAGCCAACTCGGGACGAAGGGACTCGGCCTTTTGTTCAGTGGAAAAGTCATTGAAGTGTTTGATGGTAAAACTTCGGGCGACGCCTTTGCCGACACGAAGGAACATTTCGTCGATATTTTCGGAATCTTTGATTTCGCTCCCGTCAGAGAAACGTTGATCCCGTGGAAGAAAAAAATCACCTTCAAAGTGAATCATGGAATTCAAGGGTCTCGGAAGATCTTTGGCCGCGCCCTCGTCCTGGCCTTCCCACGCCAATGTTGCAACAAATGGGATAATCGTCCCTGTTGGTGTCGGCTTCATTCCCTGAGGATCGAAAGCAGGATTCCTGACATCGAGAACCCGAAAATGTTGTGAAACGAGATCTCGATCGGCCGGGGTGAGAAAGAGAGCGGCTCCAAGGGCGTCGATCACCTCGGAAGCATCTATATGTCTCTCCGACAAATTCACATTGGCCATCTTCTGATCGGGAAAGGCTCGCAAATAGGCCTTTACGCTTTTTGTAATGTCAACGGACATCGGGAGAGAACCAGGGAAGCCCAAGATTTCCGTGGATCTTGAGTAACAAACGGGCTCGCGATAGGATGATCCGACCTTGCAAACCTGGTCGCCTCGCGCTTCCAAGTCATAGTCGGCGATTTTGTCGGCCGTCTGTGCTCGTCCTTCACAGGCAAGAACGATAAGGGGAAGAAATCGGAAAAAAATAACCCTTAGATACTTTAGATACTTCGGCATTTTGCACGCTCCTTTAAGAGGCCCGGATTATATAGAACAGAGAGCAGGATTAAAAGAGTCGGCTGGCAAAACGAACACTGATAGCTCGGATTCAGGACAAACCCGGCAGGAACTCCACATACAGCTGTAATTATTTCTGGCTCTGTCGACATGATGGTCAGATTGAGCTCGTTGAATCGGTTCATGGACCCGGCTGACTCAGGTTTCACGCGCGCGGCTCAACACCGGCGGTTCATCCATGGTTTCGGATCCCACCACCGCGTCGGCCTCTTGCTCGGCGAATGCCTTGGTTCAGAAGGCCTCTATGGTCGTCAATCAGACGAACTTGCAAAACGCCGGCTCCACGAGCAGCGTCAATGTCAGCCTTTAACCGCTAAACTTGTGTAGGGTCTTCGATTGTTGAGGCTGGGCAAACTTTGACTGTTCGTAACGGGGAAAATTGCTATTCTTGGCTGGGTAGTGACTCACCGCTCGAGATTTCTCTTGCATCCGTTATGTTCGCTACAAAACTCGCCATTCTATTTACCACATCCCTGAATAGTCTCTTTTCCCGTCTTGACCATAAGTCATGGCTTGAACCGGCCGGGACATCGTAAACCTCCACTTCAGTTAAAGGAACAGCGGCCGCAGCTTCCTTTATGAAATCAACGTAATCCGGCTGAGGGTAAGAAGGATCGTTTTTACCCAAAAGAATCAGCGTCGGGATCGGTTTCTTGCGTCCAAAAGCCAGCCTTGCAAAAAACTTTTCGATGAAATCGGCTCCGAGCGATAAAAATTCCGATCCATACAGTGAATAGGCTCTCCAACTCCTGTTCAAAATTATTGGTGTCCCCGTCACAACGGCTTGCGCATTATTCTCAGATGTCTGTACCAAAATTGGATGCAAGCGAGCATCGCTCACCGTGGGATTGACGGCGATAAGACCCGAAATATCTTGGTATCGCCGGCCGAATTCCAAGGCGATGAGTCCTCCGTGGCTTCGACCTGCAATAAAGGCCGGGGCGTTAGGGAAGAGTAATTTAAGAATATTGTGGGCATTTCTGACCACCTCGACGGCTGCTTCAGGTTTGCCGAACTCAAATGGTGAGTTTTCACCTAATCCATTTAAGGTCGCATCAAGCATCACCGGCAATAAGCGCACTCGCCGATCTCGTCCCTCCACTTTCAAGGCTGGGTTCTTGCCATTTTCCAGAGTGAGACCAAGGTTAAAAAGGGTCGTCGCGTTGGAGATATTGGTGCCAATCCCCGGCAAAATAATGATGTATCCATCGTATGGACCAATGCCACCATGACTCTTTATTTCAAGTTCTTTTGGTACGTACATACCAGTTTTAGCGAACGGGAGTTCAATCACCTTAAGCGGCAGGGGTTGCTCGAGATCTGGAACGCCTTTCTTATACTGGTAAACAGGAGTTTCCTTTAAGGAGAAATAGCCAACACGAATCATCTCCGATACATCCGGGCGATCCCTTTCAATTTTTCTGTTCATTTTTCTGAGTTCAAGGATTTGTCTGTCGCCATCTGTTGTAACAACTCCAAATTTCAGAAATAAAGGATTTATCGGATTCTCCACCGATGAACGGGCTGATACCGCTGAAACGTTCTTACACTGAACAACAGAAGCGACTGAATAGGTGGCGGAAAAGGTACTGAGTGAGATTGAGACGATGAATTGAAAGATCAAGAAAAGTACCTTCATAAGGTCATCCTCTGCAATATGTGGGCCCCTGTGAGGTCAATTTTTTTGGCCCTCCTTGTATTTCTGGCAGCTGCCCCTGCCAAAATATTTGACGACCGGGAAGATTTGCCATTTGCACTCCTATCCACTCATGAAGCTTGTTTGCCACCAAGTTCGATGGCCAAGCGCAAGCCCATTGCTTTGAGTAATGAGCGCAAAGTGGAAATCTTTGGATTGCCATCAGCAGAAAGTGCCTTATAGAGACTCTCCCTGCCTAAATCGGCGTCCTTCGCAAGGTCTCCGAATCCATGAGCCTTTGCCACATCCCGAAGGGCCAAGAGGAAAAGCTCCTCTGAGTCTTTGCTGTCGTCTTCAAGATGTTCGTTCAGGTAGGCCGCAGCTTCCTTGGGGTCTTTCAAGGATTCAATCAAACTCTTGTCATATTTCTTAGCTCTTTTCGGCATATTAACCTCCACAATCAGGATTGAAAATCAAGCCAGTACTCTTTCGCCCTAGCGATATCGCTGTCCTGCGGGGAAATAGTAAATCGTTTTCATCTCACGAGTGCCCTTGACCTCGTAGACTTCGATGACGCCTTCACCAGTGCTCTGCAATTTCTTTTCTTTCACGTAATTACCGAGGGCGGGATAAACCCGCAGTGGGCCAATCCCCGGGGACCCTTCAAAGGCGGCGGTGACAAAATGACGCCGGGGAATTTCAATCAACGCCAATCCCTCGGGCCACGGAGCAGACGGCGGTGTTTCCCCGTTATCCAGGAAACATCCGCCGCGGGAACGAAGGCGGGCTTCTTCAACCGAATCGGGGTCGTCGAAATATTGTCCGAACGTCAGCCGGCATTTCAAACCGTGCCCCTGAGCCCACTTTTCAATTTCCGAAATCACAGGAGCCATCTTATGGTAAGCACCGCGATGGTCCGCGGCGAGGGCGGAAAATGGACCAGCGTCTGTTTCACTCAATGTTACAGGTTTGAAATAACCCACATAGAAGGCCAAATAGCCCAGCCCCGCCGCGATGATCGCCAACGTGAAGAGCAGGATTTTAACCACGCTCTCATCCTTTGCTTGACGGGGCGCCGGACGAAGCGCCGGAGGAGGCGCCTGACGAGGCACTTGACGAGGTTGACTTCCATTTCATTGAGCAGCCCATCGAAGGATTCCCCGGAGCAACTGTTTTGTCCGCGTTCAACGCGACGACCGCTTCATAAAGTTCGCGTCGAGTCACTTTACTGGCATCTTTCCAACTGTCGTCCAGTCGTCCCCGATAAGCGAGCCGATGGTTCTTGTCGTAGACAAAAAAATCGGGGGTGCAGACCGCCCCAAAGGCATGTGCCACGTCCTGGCTTTCGTCGTGGAGATAAAGAAAGGGGTACTTTTTGGCGCTGGCTCTTTTTTGCAATTCAGGAAAGGAATCCTCTGGGTAAGTGGAGGAGTCGTTGGAACAGATGGCCACCAGCGGGACTTGCAGCTTCAGCAGGTCTTGACCGAGTTGAATCAGCCGGTCTTCAATCGCTTGAACATAAGGGCAGTGGTTGCAAATAAACATGACAACCAGGGGGCACCCGGAGGGAAATTCCGAGAGACGGTGGATTTTGCCGTCCACGCCGGGTAATTCAAAGGACGGGCATTTGCGGCCGATTTCGACGGCGGGAGTGGTGGTTAAGGCCATGATAGAGACCTCCTTCTGGCTTAAACTCTTAGATGGGCTCTTAGACGAGCAGTGAGGAAATGTCAGCTATTTCTCAGCTACTTCAATGTTAGGTTTGTGAGATCACTTAAGGAGCGCGCAGGAGCGCGCTATATGGACTGCCATCCTATGCGCACGCCGCCGGTCATCACCATGCCGCCATCTTTGAGAACTTCAAGGACGGGTGTTTGCAGAGTGGACGATTGATTGATGGCATAAAGTATGAGGGAAGTTTGGTCGTCATTGAGCTCTTGCAATTGGGTGAGACTGAGGGTCATTTCAAAATACCACCGGTCTAAGAAGCTCGACCATACAACCTCGGTCAATCGGCTGGGCGGCAGGAACTCAGCGAGGCAGCCGGCCAAAGGCAGCTGAGGCAGCGCCAAGACGTTTAAGCCCAGGCCCACCAGAAGTCGCGATTTGGCGCCTTGCTGAATGCTTTCAATCAAAAGGCCGGCGATTTTTTGCCCTTCACATTGAAGATCGTTCGGTGGTTTCAAGCTGAACGAGAGGTCCATCCAAGTGGCCTTGGCCGCGCGAAAAAGAGCCGCTCCAATCGCTGGAGCAGCCACGGGTTGCGGTGGTTGCTTGAGCGGAAAGGACCACGTCGATAGAAGTGAAGTGCCGGGGGCCGCATTGACCCACACATTGGCGCCGCGCCCTCTGCCGGCTTCCTGGTGGTCGGTGAGATAAATGTCCGTGGCGTCCTTCGTCTGGTCAAATTCACGCTTGGCCCAATCGTTGGTGCTATCCACTGACGGTTGAGCATGAACAGGGATCTTTCGCTTCTCAGCCCATTGCGTGGTAAGTGAGTAAATATTCAAAGGCCCTCCCCGTCGAAGACCAGGGACAAGTCGGCGGCGGGAGCCGAGTGGGTCAGTGCGCCGATACTGATGTTTGCAACACCCAACTTGGCGACGGATTCCACTCTTTCGAGAGTCATGTTGCCGCTGGCTTCAATCTCCATCTTCATCTCGGGCGGAATCAGCTTGAGGGCCCGGGACATTGTTTGATTGTCCATGTTGTCGAAAAGAATTCCTTGGACCCTCAATTTCACGCACTCTTTGACATCCTCAAGTGTTCGCACTTCGACCTTGATGGCCTGGTCGGTATTGACCCGGATTCTTTCAACCGCTGGCCTGATCCCCCGGGCGAGGGTGATGTGATTGTTCTTGATCAGGATCGCCTCGCTGAGACTGCGGCGATGGTTTTTTCCACCGCCGTGAACCACGGCTTTTTTCTCTAAATCGCGGTAACCCGGGATTGTTTTTCGCGTGTCAAGGATCGCGGTGCGCGTACCCTTCACTTGTTGCACAAATTTTCCCGTGAGAGTGGCGATGCCTGAAAGCCGCATCATGAAATTGAGCGCCACCCGCTCGGCCTTCACGATTTGCACCAGATCACCTTGGACAGTGCAAATGATTTGGCGGTTCAATACGGCGTGACCTTCCTCGAAATGCCATTTGAGTTTCGCCCCTGGCTCCAAATACAGAATCGCTTCTTCAAAGGCGGGACTTCCTGAAAGGATAAGATCCTGTTTGGCGAGCAGGCGGGCGCGCCCCATTTTGGGGGTCAGTCCCATGGATTCTGTTGTTAAATCCCCATGGGGAAGATCTTCGACTATGGCGGCGCGGATCAGTTCGGTAAGGTTCATGGCGTTCAGAGTTGATCAATTCGCTCGGCATCCTTCAAGAGTTTGTGCAGCTCTTCACGGACAATTCGTTCGGTGATATCTGGAAGAATTTTCCAAGCCACGGAAAGGAGGACCTCCTGCGCTTGCTCGCGAAGAATCTGCTCGGCCCGTTCATAATCAAGAGACGGCAAAACTTCCGGTGGTCCAGGCGATCCAGATGAACCTGGCAGTCCTGACAGTCCTGGCGGTCCTAACGGTCCTGCAGGGGGTCTTTGCGTGGGCGGGGGGGGCGGCGGTTGGGGGCGGCGGGCC
>PSRN01000025.1 GCA_003176075.1 Bdellovibrio sp. | reverse complement strand
AGCCATGTTCATAAGGATTTGAGAATTGATTTTTCAATGGCGCGACTGAGTCTTTCCAACGGCATTCTGCCGGAGCTCGCCGTTGTCGTCCAAAACGTCAAGTTCGATTCCTCAAACCGCTGTTGGATGAATCCGCTGGGGGAAGTGGATGAACTGCGCCTCCCCATCGACCTGTTTCATTTGTTGCAGGGAAGAATCGCCATTTCACAAGTCAATCTGGAACACGCGGACCTGAAGTTTCGCAGCCCTTGGGAGGCGTGCAGGAAGACGAGCTTTTTCAACGAACCCGTGAAGCGGGAGAGCGAGCCAACCGCCCCTGCGGCGGTTCCCGCCCCCAGCGTGGGCGGCGAAGCCGCCACAGGCCCCTCAGCGGTGGCGACCACGAAACCCGAAACGAAGCCGGAAACGAAGCCGGAGATGATCAGCGGCTTGGGCATTCGTTCTTTGCGCGTGTCTTATGCTCCCCTGGCGGGAGCGGAAATCGAAATCAATCGCTTGCGGGTCGAACAACTCAATGGAGAAATTTTTAAAGTCACTGGCAATGTCAACCTGGGGGGGCTTACCTTTTCCGGGGATTTTCTCTCGCGCGCGCAGTTTCAGGTTTTGTATTCGAGAACCAAGGCCGATTTGGCGGTCCGTGGATCCTGGCGGGAGGGAAAGTACTCCTTGCTGGTGCAAGCGGACCTGCTGGCCAAAACTTTCGAGGGAAAGGGCCAGATGGCCCACTTTCCGTTGAGTCAGATATTTTCGCTGATGCAAAAATATGATCCGGCTTTTGGCGATCTAGACGGCAGGCAAGCCTGGATCAATTTGGCGTTGTCCACGCAAGGGCCACAGAAGATCGGCGAGCCTCCCGTCCTGCGTTTTGATAAAATACAAATGGAGGGCGATTTGGGTTCGGTGGAGGCCGACAAATTCGTGATCCAAAAGTGGCACCCGCTGGAACTCTCCGGCGCGGCCTTCTATCTGCGCGGGCTCAAAATCGAAAAAATTCTGAGCCTTTTTGAAAATGAAAAAAAGCCGGCGAGTCTGGGTTCCTTGGGTGAATTCAATGGGATTCTGCGATCCCAGGCGTCTGGCAATTATGAGCTGCAAGGGGAGTTTTCCGGTCTTGAATTTATTTTTTCCAACCGCGGCGAACGCCGGACACAAGCCATTGGTCTGATGGAAGGACGAATTTCATACGATCATGGCCGCTGGAACATGTTGTTTGAGAAAATTCGACCCACCGATGGCCTTTTTCTGGGCACCGCGACCTTGGCCGGCGAAGTGGGTCAGAACGCGGTGGAGGCCGAAATTCATATTGAGGAACTATCCTTGGGACCCGAAGTTCAGGACCTGATGTCGGGGGGCGGTCATCTGGGGCGCTGGGCTGGCGATCTGAAGGCCCAGTTTGATCATGAAGGTCTTCACAAACTGCAGGGTCAATTCTTCGGTCAGGATCTGCGCATGGAAGGGTTCGAGGCCGCCAAGGTCCGGGGAACCGTCAGCATGGCGGGGGATCGCATTCATCTTGAATTGGGTCACTCGGGAGTGCGAATTCTCAGTGACAGCCGGGTCAGGGCTCTTCTGGATCCCTTATTGGATTCCGTTCTGGCGGGGGAAAAGATTTCGAGTCTGCCGGCAAAAGAACTGATGATGGTTTTTGATTTTGTTCCGCGCGAAAGCTTGAAATGGCGGATCAAACCCGCCACGTTCGCCGATATTTGGGTTCGTTCGGAAGGACAGTGGGACTCCGCCGGTCGCTTGGAAGGAAAGGTCGCTTTTCTTCACCGGGGAGCCGAACGTCGCTGGAGCATCAGTGGCCATCGGGATAATCCTGTTTTCACGGTGGCGGAGAACTCCGAGAAAGGGCCACGTCGGCTCAGCGGCGAAATCACTGGCGGGATCAGCGGGGGCGAGACTGGTGCTTCGTCGGAATCTGAAAGATCTCCGGATGAGGCTCCGACGGACGAGGTGCCGACGGGCCAGGAGCAGGGCCGGCGGGGCGAGGACGTGGGGCATTAGGGGGAGGGGGCGTGAAGAACAAGCATGGTCTTGAAAGCAAAATCGAGAACTGGCTGAATCGGACTTCAGCGGCGAGATCGCGGTGGATGTCATCCTTCATTCACGCGCAGGATTGGAATTCGTTTCCCTTGCCGCGCTGGCAAGCCCATCGCGGCTACTGGAAAAGCGGTAGCCCGCAAAATTCGCTCGCCTCGTTAATTGAGGCACGCCAGCGTGGGGCTGAGATGGCCGAATTTGACGTTCGGCTGACTCGGGATCGGATTCCAATTCTTTTTCATGACGCCGAAATCGCCGGTCAGCCGGTTGAGGATTTGCGATTGTCTGAACTTTTGGCTTTGCAGCCGACCACGACTCTGCAGGAGGCCTTGTCCTCGCGTGAGGTTCCCGCTTTCTTGAATATCGAACTGAAATCAGAGCTAATGGGGGACGACGCGCTTGAACGCTATGTGACCCGAATCGTTGAGGAGTGTGGGGCCGAAGAAAGGATTCTTTTTTCCAGTTTCAATCCTTTTTCGGTTTGGAAAATCGCCAATTACTTGCCGGCCGTGCCGCGGGCCCTATTGGTTTCCCCGGACCTTGAACGACGGTCCCTGCGCGAATTTTGGTTTGCGCCCTTTTTGCGGATTCATCTTCTTCACTTGGATGAACGGATGCTGAGCGAGGAAGAAATCGGGCGTTGGTCTCGCCTTGGCGTCCCTCTCGCGGCTTGGACGGTGAATGATCCTGATCGGATCAAGGAACTTTGGGACCTGGGCGTTCGAAGCGTGATCACGGATATTGTTCCGCGGCCCTGACAATTCACGTGCCCACAACACGGCGCGCGGTCCTCACTACGCACTAATTGAGCTCAATCGCGATGGGTTCCGGAAGTTCGGTGTCTTCATCGACGAGAATGGAGTGCGCCTTGGTGGGTGGGGAAAGCGTGGAGTTGTTTACGGTGGGGATGCTTATGGTCGTCGTGGAGGGCGCGGTGGGGCTGGCCGCGCTGGCCGGCGAGTTGGGCCCGACGGCCGTTGGGTTTTTCTCCTGAACTGCCGGAGCCGGTGTCTTTTCTTCTTTCAATCGGCTCTTTAATTTTTGTAATTCGTTTTGGTATTGAATTCTTATTGCAGCCAATTTTCGCTCGTAGTCGCGCCGCAAATTTTCTACTTCCGCGAATCTCGGGTTGAGCATACAGCTGCGAAAAGCCTTGGCCGCCGAATCGCGAGCTTCAATTCGGCAAAGGGCTTCAGCGGACTGTCCTTTGAGTTCCGCTTTGGTTTCCCCTTTGGAATCTGCTTTGAGCTCCGCTTTGGCGTCGACTTTGGGGTCTGCTTTCTGATCGGTCTTTTGATCCACTTTTTGAGCTTCGGGTAACTGAGCTGGTGCCATTCTTGGAGATTCAACCGCTGCAATCACCGCCGCCAAGGACGGTGCTTCGGCAGCCTCAGAGGTTCGGGCCAAACTCAGTAGAACTAGAAGTGGCAACATATAGTTCTTCATGTGCCGGTAGTGCTCCAAATTTCATGCCAAAACCCAGCTTGAATCCATTGATGGCTCGCTCATTGGAGTATGAAAGAAAGTAATGAATGTTCACGAATATGACAGTGCTTTCGCTCTTTCTTCTTTTTTTAAAAAACTTATTCCTGCGGTGGTGGTGAAGCTCAGTGTTTTCCGGGATTGCCGCTTCTAGAAGCCCCGGGTTGAAAATATTCAAGTAAATCGGGGTAGAAATCCTTATCCGGATTAAAACGAGACTTTAAAGATGTTTTGAATAACATTTCGGCCACCATGCTGTTTGCGTTGCTTATGCAAACAGCGTCCCCGGGCGCCTTTCAATCGCAGGCGGACTTTAATCGCGTCATTATCTTATCTTTGAGGTCCTTTTTCTCTGAATCCTTAGATAGAGTTACCTGCTGTCCGCGGAATTGAAGGACAATTTTTCCAGAACCAGTCCTCTCCAATGAAATCTCGGACCCAGAATCAGCATAAGTTCCACCAGTTGCCTCTTTCGCATTGGCCACGATGCAAAAGGCCATTGCTCCAATTACACTGAGAACTGCTGATCCTGCAAGGTCGATCTTGAGAAGTCTGCGTTCCACAAACACTCCTTTTATATGGGCTCGAAGAATCTTGGTGCAAATGAGATATCAGAATGAAGTCGTCAGTTTGCTTGTGAAATCATCGCAGTGATTGATTTTTGGGGCGGGCATTTTTTTGACAATCGTAAAAAGTATCGGCATCCGAATCAGGTTGAACTCTTGTTGATGCCCTCTTGTTCCCCTCTTGTGCGTTACTCAAACAACTCATCAGAAGAAGGCTCTTGAATTTTCGGGACGGATTTCTTGCTCTTTTTCTTGTGCGGGCGAGACGAGGAATTCGACGGCGACGATTGCGAACCCGAAGGTCGCCTGGATGTTTTTTGCGAAGACGATGAGGGCGGGTTGGCCGCGGCAGCGGAAGTGGCGGCTGCGGCGCTCGCCGTGGCTGAAGCGGGTGGAGGGCCACTGGAGGAAGCGGCGGAAGATGAAGGCACCGGAGGGGTTCCTTGGTTGGCCTCCATGACCGCGAGCTCTTCGTTAAAATAGCGGGCTTCGTAAGCTTTGAACTGGTCGTAATTGGGTCTGCCGTTGAGGAGTTCAATGATTTGTTCGATGACCCGGGTTTCAAGCCGGGTCATCTTGCTCATGCGATCTTTTTCACCGTGAGTTTCCGCCTTGATTTTTGACAGGGTGAAGATCAGATCCCGTGACAAGGAGACGGCTTCACCGGCGTGCTTTTTGGAAACGCCAAGCGTGTTGGTGAGATACTGGTTGGCCATGGTTCCCCAGCGCTTTTGCGAATCAGAGTCGAGAAACACCCGTTCGAATTTTGATCCCGCTAAAATCATCTGCGTGTAAGCATCGTGAACGACCGGCGCCGGCGGCGGATGAATTTCCGGCGGCGCCGCCGGTGGCGGCGGCTGTGGTTGGGGCGGATTGTTGGCTACAGGGGGTCGTGCGGCACGGATTTGGGTTTCGTGCGGCGGTGGCGGGCTGGGGCGCTTCAGGAGGGTGGCGGCGACGAGCAGGGCCGCCACGGTTCCGCCGACGGTGGCCAC
>PSRN01000172.1 GCA_003176075.1 Bdellovibrio sp. | reverse complement strand
GCTTTTCCTGCCATTCGTGGTCTGGGTACACCACTGATGCCGCATGGGTCGGAGCGGGCTTGGTGGTTAAGGGCTCTCCGACGTCTTCTCTCCTCGTCACCCAGCTTAAGAATTCCGGAGGCACGATGCCACAGAATTTTCCACCGTTGTCTTCCGACGATCTGAACAAGCTTGTTTCATGGATTCAAAACATGTGAATTGAGAACCAATGATTTTATTTCGTGTCTTCAGCATGTTTCTTTTCCTTCTCGCGGTTCACAGGGCCGCCGCCTATCCAACCTACATCAGTTACGGGTACCACTCGTGTATGAGCTGCCACTTCGACCCCTTGGGAAACGGTCCCTTGACCGATTACGGCCGGTCAGTGTCGGCCACGGAACTGACGGACCGCCGGTTCTGGAGTTCGGGGATCCGCGGTGACGACGAAAAGATCGCCGGTCTGTCAGGATTTTTTTTTGGCAAACCACCGGTCGACTGGCTCCGACCGTCAGCAAGTTACCGGGGCCTCGCCTACCAGACCAATCCAGGACAAGCGGGTGGAAAAACGCGATGGATCACTATGGACGCCAGCGCGGCCTTAGTCGCAAAGTTCTTAACGGATGACCGGCTGATCTTCGTCGGTCAGCTGAGCTATGCACCCCAACCCCTTGCCGAGCAAGGCAGCGGGCGGGCTTACGCCAATTATCGATCGCGCGATTTGTACGCGGGCTTTCGATTCACGAAATCCTTCGGAATTTACGCGGGACTGATGGACAAAGCGTTCGGCATCCGCGTGCCTGATCACATCGCATTTTCGCGGACGATCACTCGCAACACTCAAGACGACCAAACGGAGGCCTTGCTTCTGCATTATCTTTCATCGACCTTTGAAATGGCGCTACAACCCTTCATCGGCAACCCGGTGCAAGAAGGAAATTTGCGGCAAAAAGGGGTCGCGTCGCAGGTGGGCGTGCTGGTCGCTGACACCACCCGGCTCGGAGCTTCGGCTCTCGTTTCCAGCTCTGATGCCATGAAAATTTCCATGTACGCGCTGGACATCCGAAGCGGTTTTGACAGAGGCAACAGCCTTATGCTGGAGGCCGGTCAAGTGGATTTGTCGCCGACCGACGGTACCAAAAGCAGCAACCGCTATGTGTTCTTGCAAAATCAGTGGCTGTTGAACCAGGGCCTATCGGCTCTAATGACGGCCGAATTCCTACAACCTGATATCAATCAAGACGCGCAAACTTACCGATTTGGCCCGGGAATACAATACTTTCCGATCTACCGTGTGGAGCTGCGGCTGGATGTTTATGACACCCGGACTCACAGTTCCCTGGCTTATGCCGACGATACTTGGTTCATCACAGGGCAGGTGCACCTTTGGTTTTGAAGACGCTTGCGATCCTTTTGATGGCCTTTTCGTTTGCCAAAAAACCGGCGTTTGATTCTTCCGCCTATGACAAGGCGGTCACCCTGTTCCAGGCAAAAAAAAGCGATAAGGCCCTGGCCGTTCTCGAGCGCGCTTATCGCTTTGAAAGTCCGGATTTGCCTTTGAAGGTCAGTGCGTTGGCCGCCCAATCGGCGCTCGCGAGCAAGCGTTGGCGGTCAGCGGAACAGATCGCCGACTCTGCTCTCAGGGCGAACTGGCCCCAGTGGCCACCGGCCGATGCCAGCAACCCCGAGGTGGCGACGCGGCTCAAGGGCATGCCCCGCTTGTTTCTTGAGTTGGTACAATCGACGGTCATGGCGAAATCGCAACGCTACAATTCAACTCTCGAGGACATCAGCGGGCCAACGCGCGAAAGCTTAAAGAATGAAATCAGGCTGAATTCGGAAGCTCTCGCACAAACTGAGGCCGCATCCGAAAGCACGCAAGCCAGTCTTGCCCGCGTGCGGGAACATGACGAGTTGATGGCGCGGCAGGAATACAGATACAATTTATCGATTGGGCTGAGTTATTGGACGTGGGAAGACCGTCCCCAGTTCACGGGTTTTCAGACGGGTCGTTCGATGGTCTACACGCCCTGCTTGGGGTTTTCCCTGGCCTACGCGAACGCGGACTACGAATGGTCTGGAGGAGGCTGTTACGGCGCCGGCCGCTCGGATTTGCTATTCGCCGATGGCCACTATGACAACTATGCTTCGGAAAAGTTGCTCGCTGGCTTTGGCTCCGTTTTGGCAAAGTTGGCTGACGGGCGCGCTGGATTCGGCGTGGAGGCTGACTTTATGGATTCGACAATCGGCGGAAAGTCTTCGAATGGCAGCGATCTGAGTGATGAAAATCAGAGGGCGGCCCTGATGATTGTCGGACGATTCCGTCTTTCTCCCTTGGAAATCAAGTTCAAAGGTGGAACGATTGTCTCAAACCCTGGAGCTATTTGGGTTGTGGAACTTTATTACCCAATATTTGGAGATTTCTAAGAGCGCGGCTCGAATGGAAGGAGGTCACTTGAAATCACTCCCTAAAGGGTGCCTGACTCGGCTCTTGTTGAGTCTCGGCGTGGTTCTTTGTCAAGCGGCGAGCGCCACGCCCGCCGAATCGACGCTCAATGAGTCACAACAGACGCGAGTGATCGCACCCGGAATTTCCATTGGGACAACGGGCGCGCTCAGCCTGAAATACTTTTTTTCCAAAGATGACTCCGTCGATGCCGCGGTCGAGTATCGTGACCATCCTTGGGCCGTGATCTACGCCGACTACTACCGATACTTCAGGGGATTGTTTGGCCAAAAGTCGAGATTTGGCCGCGAGGTCAGTCCCTATCTGGGAGCAGGAACCGGAGCTGGTTTTTGGGATCGGGACGATCAGTGCGGCCGTTGGAAATGCGCCTGGACTCCCGGCACGCAGGGAACCGGGAACGGCTTTTTTGTCCGTCTTGTCGGTGGTCTCGAATGGTTTGCGCCGAACAAAGCCTACACCTTCTACTTCGAGGCTTCGCCGTCTTGGATGTGGTATCCCAGCAGTGGTCAAACAGTCGATGTTGTGATCGGTGCCAAATATTATTTTGATGTATCGACCAATCGATGACGAAAAGAAAGGCCCGCCAACGTTTGAAACGCTACGACCATTCGGCGATTTTTGTCTTGATTGCTTCGACTTTTACGCCGGTTTGCCTTCTTGCACTGCCTGGGCAACGCGGGTATCCACTCTTGCTGATCGTCTGGCTTTTTGCCCTGATCGGAGTTCTGCAATGTATTGTTTGGATCTTGGCGCCGAAATGGCTGACTTCCCTATTCTACGTTGTCTTCGGTTGGCTAGCTCTACCTTACATCGGTGAACTGCGCACTTCCTTGGGCGATGGCAACGTCGCGCTACTCGCCCTTGGTGGAGTCTTTTTCACTGTTGGAGCTGTTCTTTACTCGCTGAAGAGGCCGAAAATGTGGCCGATAGTTTTTGGTTACCACGAGCTGTTTCATATCTTCACCATCGTGGCAGCGATACTGCATTTCATAGTCGTCCATCAGCTCATTCGCTGATGGTCCTTTGGTCAGGGATTTTCCAAAAAGTCAGTGAAAGACATCCATGTCAGCCGGCTTTCGGTGTACGTCAGCGCACAAACTAACAGGTTCAAAGAGGGCTAGTATCTTACTTTCAACCGACGACAATGAGGACTTCACGAAGACTCGCAATCTGTCATCCGAGGGGTAAGAGCTGCTTCGTCCTTTCAGGAATTTATCAAAGAACGAAATAACACATTTGACGGTGAGGTCGGGTACAAACGGCAACTGGTGTTTTGAATTAAGCCCGTTCGTAAGCTGATTTGCGGCCTCATAATCAGAAAATGAGACGTGTGTCGCTCCTTCTATAAAGACTAAGATCTTGTCTTCCCCTTGAGGAAGTCCGATAAAGCTGAGCGTCCGCCATTTGGGGCCGTATTCCCTAAACCCTTGGTCGAGGGAACCGGTCACCGCGAGTATGGGAATTTGGATGCTTTGAAAGGAACCTGACACAAAAGCAAATCCTGGTCCGCTGGGAGATATCCAGGCTGCCTTTAATACGCCGGTCACTCCAGTCCTGCATTTCTCCCTGGATGCTGACTCGTGCGCCAGAGAGCATTTCAGCCGTAGAGGCGCCGAGAGAATGCCCCATGACTGCGATTTGACTTAAATCCATTCTCTCGGCGAAAGAAGAAAATCGTGGTGACAGCGCTTCGATTTGGTCGAGAGTATATGTAATGTCGTCAATTCTCTCCTTCCAATCCGTCGGCGACATGATCAACCTCGCCATGGCGTTTAGAGCTCTCCGACGTCCCATAGAGTGGATTTCGAGTCCATGGCCAGGATGCCTGACAAACAAGACATTGTACCCGGCGCGAACCAGCGGAAGAGCGTAGGGTTGAAGGTAAAACTCTTTAGATGCGCCAATACCAGGTGAAAAAACAATCAATGGTAAGCGGGCGGTTCCGTCGGGCGATAGTAAGGTCAGCTCAAGTTCACGAGATTGGCGATTTGCGTCCGATCGTGTGATATGGATTGTTTCGGGGTCTCTCGAAAACAGCATTGACTCAGTTGCATCCGTCGCATTAACAGCCTGCGAGCGGGAGGAAGGCTGCAATAGGAGGAGCAAAGTGACGATGATAAGGCTTTTTATGGACCCGTCGGTTACATACTTCTTCATGCGGTTCCACACGCTCCAGCTTTATGAAAAGTGCACAGCTCAACCAAACTTAGGTAGCAAGTGGTCCTTCGATTACCTTGGGACTTGATTGGAGGCAAGCCGTAAAATGGTCGGCTACAAGCTGTTCAGTGAGTGCAAACGTGAATGTGGCTGGAACTGTAAAATTCTTGTCGACTCAAGATGGTACCTCTCAAAATGTACCGCGTTTTAGCTTCAAACTGGTCGCTAGATCGACCCCTCGTCGCCGATATTATATGATAGCTGCGAGGGGGGGGAGTGTGCAGAGTAAGCGCCGTACGTTCAGATTTTTAGTGTATGGCAGTTTCATTTTCCCGCTACTTTCCCACGCCATTGATGTCCCATCGACGGTGACGGCGGTTCGACTTCGGAACGGGATCACCGGTGGTTTGATGCCCTTCTCCGATCCGCTTTTTCCAAAAATGGTGAGCAAGGTGGCGGCCGGCGACATTTACGGCGCCGCTCTTTTGGCCGCTGACAGCAACTATTTCGGCAGTTCCCTCGGTCGCCGTCTGGCCTTGCAGATGCAAACCCCATCCCTTGACTCCACCGGCATTCAAGACAACGACGCGAGCGCCTTTTTGCTGGCGCATTTCATCGGCGCGGGAGGAAGCGTCCCGAGAATCAGCACAATCTGGTCGGAGAGCGCCACCTATTTAGTGGTCGACCCCAATGGGAACACCGTTCATGCCGCTGACTTGTCCACCCAGGATCTCGCCAATGTGGACTGGACACAAATGGTCCGTCTTCCCGGCCAACAAGACGCCAACGGGACTTTTATTTTGGTTCAGCATGTTGGGGGGTACACCACCCTTTCGGACCGGCCTGACGACGGTTCCTTCGCGATTTACGGCGCCACGGCCGGAACAAATCTGCGCATGATCGAAGGGATCTGGGAGATTGCCACCGGTCTGACCCTCCTCGACGTGGCTTCGGTCGCGGCGTCACCGCAACAGGCTCCCCGATTCGTACCGGAATATGACCCCAACTTCTTTGTCGGACAGAACCAGCAAGCCTGCATTTCATGTCACGGTGGCGGAATGTCCTCACTCAATCACGGCTACGCGACGGTCGCCAACATTTTCGACGTTACAGACAACGGTTTTGTTTTCAATCCGAACCCCACCACCGCAATGAAAAAATCGCTCGGGTCGAATCCAAGAACCCGCAACAGCGTCCTGACCTGCAATTTGACGAGGGTGCCGACGCCGGTCTGCAATCCAGAAAGCCCGGACGTCGACCCGAACCAGACCTGGGATTTGAGCCAGGTTTGGGCGAAGTCGGGAGTCCTTACCGCCATGGGATGGCAGGGCCCGACAACGGGACAGGGGTTGCAGTCCCTTGGTTATGCCATTGGACAATCTTGGATCGTATATCAGTTTTTGACTCAGAGGGTGATCTCTGAATTGTGTCCGCTGGGAAGTTTCTCCACCGCCGAAGTTAACGCCATCGCCGCCGCCGCGAACCCTTGGGCGGACCCCGCGGGAACGGATGATCTTCGCACCATCGTCGCGAAAGTGGCTTCGAGCCCGGGGTGTCTATGAAGTCCGTGATGGGTCAGTTCTTGAGTCAGTTCTTATTCCTCACCTTGCTGTTCTTGACGTTGGCCTCGTGCTCAGAGCACTTGGTGCTTCCGCAACGTTACACCGCCGTGGGTGTCGCTATTCCCCCGGTCAGCATGAGCGGCAACTCGACCAGCAAAGCCGGCCCCACGACAGCCGATACAGGGGGGACGTTGGCTCTTGGAGTCACCGTGCCGACCGCAGATAGTGTCGCCGCCCGAATTGAAAACGGTTTGGAAAAAAATGCCACTCGAACATCTGGTCATTTCGCGGATCTCTTGAGCCAGGTTCAAACCAATTTGCCAAAAGTGACCAACGTCAACAGCGCATCAGGATACGATCAGATTGAACTTCTTACTTTCGCCGCCTGTGCCGATCTGACGGAGGGAAGCCCATCAACAATGGAATCGGTTTACGGCATTCAACCGGGAAACTCGATTGCCTCCAACCAAAGTGCCCTCATTGCCGCAGGCCTGCGGATCCTGGATCAGCACACCGCCGGGCTGGCTTCCCAAGGTCCAGGCGCGGCGCAGGTAACGACGGTTCTTACCAATCTGGTGCAAGCTGAAGCCGGGGTGGGGTCAAACACAAGCACGATGGCGTTCATGGCGGTTTGTATCGCGGCGAGCACCGCCGGGGCCGCTTTGTTGGGAATATGAAACCCGT
>PSRN01000020.1 GCA_003176075.1 Bdellovibrio sp. | reverse complement strand
TTTAGGTCCTGCCTTGGGCGGTTTCGTCTATCAACAAATCAGTCTGTCGGCCCCTTTTTGGACGGGATCGTTGATCGCCGCGGCGGGTTTGGGGCTGGCCGCGCTGACTTTCCGCAAGATCCCTCAGGCGGGACGGGAACAAGCGGCTGTGGTACATTGAGCTCTATGTCCATTGGTTTTTTCCAGTTTGACAATCTGATTCGGCAGCGGGTGCCTTTTGTTCTCTTGTCTTGGGAGTGTGATCTCTCGGATTGGTACGCGGGGCTCGAAGCCGAACATCTTCGGCGGGTTTGCCGGGACGGTCGTCAGGTTGATCAACTTCTGCCGGAGTTGCGGCGGGATTTAATAAGTCCAGTGGTCTTGCTGTGCCGGGACGGCATTTACTCCAGCAAATTGGCGGCTGAGATGGGGGGGCAAGGATTCACCAATGTCTTTTTTGTGCTGGGGGGTTTAGATCAGATGTTAAAGGAGCGGGGAACACGCTAATCTAGCCTAAATTCGACATTCTTGGAAAGAATCGAAAAGAAGGCGCCTGACCCAAACCGCTCTCGCTTGTGACACGGGCATCTGCTGATGGATTTGGAAAACTAGCGCATCTCCCGAGCACTTCTACCTTCAACGTTTTGTTTATCTTGCTTTCCGTTTGGCGGAACCGGATCAGGAGCTTGGGCGAGCATGCAGTTCATGGTTTCCTTCCAGTCCAGCATGCGCAGCGGAGTCATGTGAACTCCGTTCTCAAACAAGACAAAACGCACAGGATAGTCAGGCATACTCTTGTGCAAATCAAGGACAGCTTGATGAGAATCCTCCGCGCCGTCGTCTCCTTTATCTCCATGAGTTAGCAAAATTGGCACTTTTCGTTTCACAATCTCCAAATCTTTCAACGAGTCTGGGACGCCCCCACCGATAACAACCATGCCAGAAATTTCGTCACTAACCCGCTTGTCATTGGCGATCCTCCAACAAATTCCAGCGCCCGCGGATCCACAATTCATGATAATTTTACCCCTGGGGCAGGTCTCTGAGTGAATATATTTGATCAAGGCGACGATTCCATCGTCATTACTAAAATCATAAACTGATGGGCTGTAGTACAGCCCGTGGTTATCTGCCGCCAGATGCTTCATGCGGTTAAAAGCTCCGCCAAAATTGTTATTCACAATTCCGAGATCCCCTTTTCCGGGGTCCGCGCCATGAACCCAAATTGTGGCCCACTTGCAGCCCGCGTCTGAGATGTTACCGATTTCATAGGTTGAAACCGTCCCCGGAACGGGATCTTCGATTTTTCTGGCACCTGTATTGGCATCAGGCTCCCGGTAGGCAATCTCTTTTGCCACGTAGGGCGGCTTCAGGTTGAGTAATATTTTGTGTTGAGAAATACCTTTCATGTCATATCTTTCGGGCTTGGCCAAAAACAGCACCTTATCAGTGTCCCGACCCCAGAGGTGTTTCTCTTTATCAAAGGGAATCCTCATGTCCGTGCAAATGTCCTGGCCATCAGGGCCTCGGCAGGAGGGGTTCTGGATCGGATCGGTGCATTGGGTGTAATGAGGCATGGCAAACATGGCGTCTCGCTCTGTCTTGGCCAAAGGAGGGATGTCGGCGCCGAGGGCAAGGCGCGATACGAGGAGGGAGATTTGGATCGCTTTTTGGAGTGGAAACTTTGCCTTCATGTCTTCAATTCTCCTCGGTGGGTGAAGTGGCCGCCAAGTGGTACATTTCGCAGAGAGCCTTAAGATCAAATTTAATGGGTTTTGCAGGTGATCGCTTCGGCCAAATTTTAATGACACTGTCTAATGAGGATCCGCCGGTCATGGTCTCCGCCATGACTTTGAAGTAGCCCTTGATTGCCATCCTTTGCTCCGTAATTTGCAGATATTGCAGGACGGGAAATGCCACCGAGTGATTTTGATCTCTTTTGAGCATTTCACCCCATGCAAGCTGGATGGCTTTTTCTCGAGGCCAGTTGTCAAGAGTCAGTTTGATTCTGGAAAATGGCTCATCGGATTTCAAGGGCCATTGTACTGTTTTACAGGCGGGATCGCTGGCCCGAGTCCCAATGCAAATAAATAGCAGAACAACGAGTGAAAAACTGGCCTTCATTGTTGATGTCCCCCTTGTTGAGGTTCGCGAGATTTGGGCATCGTCGCCTCCGTTGGATTTTGGTCGCAATTCTCGCGAACCCGGATCGCAAAGCGATCTTTGTGTTCAAAATATTTTAAGAAGACCCTGCCGGGTTCTCCGCTAAAATGGTTTATGAGGACTCGGTTGGGTGCAAAAACCGCGTCGACGCATGGAAGTGCAAGAACTTGCTCCATTCTTTTCATTGTTTTAAAGGGATCATAGTTGCACTCTGGGAGCTCGGACACTACCACATCCTTCTTCTTCTTCGGGAACCAAGTCGATGGTTTGAAATAGGAAAAGGGAGCAGGCTTGGGGCCCTTGAACTCGCTCAAGCAGAGACCCGCGGAATATTGATCATAATCGAGAGGTTCGGAACCTTCGGGTCGTCTTGAGCTCAATCGAATTTCGACAAAGCCCTGACCATCATCACCCAGAACAGGATTTTGGGCCGCAAAATCTTTGATATTGTTTATCTCTTCGATGCACTTAGCGCGCTGACTCTGCTGGCATTTGGCAACCTGGCTGTTGGCTGGCCTCAACCGGTCTTGGCTGGCAGGCTCTAATGTCTTTCTTGATGTCCAGCCGACTTGGCCATCCTTCGTCCGAATCAGGTCCCATTCATCGCCGTTGCAATCGGGCTCCGCCGTAAGAATCTTATACTCTCCAGAACTGGCGGTACCGACCGATTGACCAAAGTTCAAATTTTCGTATTGATTATACCGATGCAATTTTCCCCTGAATCCGGGAAGATCACTTCCGCAATCGGGAGGAGCTGCGGCGAGAGGGATCTGATTGCGGAGAGTGGGCACCCGCACCATTTTACCGAGTGAGGCTGGAAATCGATCTGCAGGTTTGGGAGAGCCCTTCGTCTTTTGTTCAATGTCTGGCAACCAATTCTTAACAAAGTACCCAAAGTAGTTTAGCTTCGGTTCGTATTTCCCCCGCCGAAGGGCCTCACCAGCGGCCCGTGCCTTTTCCTGACAATCCCCAACGTTATAAAGTGTTGCAAGGGCCGGAATGTTTTTGGATAGATCGATGCCATTGTCTTTGTACGCTTTCTGACAGCGACTGAGAATGGCGGTGCCATACTTGATTGCCTCTTGGGGGTTCTCAAGGGCCTCAATGACTCCATCCTCATTCCGTTCTGGACGGCCGTACATTCTCGCGAGTCCTGGCTCTACCTCCATGGCCGAGTCCGGTTTGATTGCGCCAATACCATAACTGAACGGGGTTCCCCGGACGGCTTTACTCGCTTCGTCAGCATATTTGGTCCCCATCAGGGATCGCAGGAAAGCCTTTTCATCAGCGTAGGTCGTAACATTCAGCGAATTTTCAGTGGCAAAAGAAGCTTTGACCGCAAGGGGTTCGACGCCCATCCTTTTGGCTGCTTCGGTAAAATCAGCATCCAAGATTTTCAGCGTTTTGAGGTAAACTGGGTCCGGTTCAGTCCAGCTTCCATCCACTTCACGGATCTTTGGGCAAAGCTCTTTCTCGGAATTCTTTCCTTTACTGATCCTGCAGATCTCTTCATATTCCGGTCCCTGAAGGGGTAAGTCGAGGTCGGCAATTACATGCGAGCCCCATAATAGAATATAAAATATATGAAAATGCGCTTCCATGCCGCCTGAACTCCGCTGAGCTTCTCGGTTCAAAAAAAAAGTTTCTTAATGAAGGGAGGGACGTTTTTTCCGAAAACTGGGTACAGATTGTGCCGGTCAAAAGCCCAGAAAAACTCGCCCCTTTTTTGTCGAAACAACAAGCGACTGTCCTTCGCCCCACAAAAGAGTGAGGCGCGCACAGCGTGAGCGGCGAAGCCGCGACGGGTGACACTTCTTTGAAGTGGCATTTTAGTTGCAAACTTTTACGCTCATGAAGAAGTTTTGGGCTGTTTTCACCCTGATTTTGTTCCCTGCGATGGGGTATCCGCCCTACGAAGATTTGACAAATTTTGGCGTCGACTGGAACTCAAGGCCAATTCTTGATGATTCTGCAAAGATGCTGGCCCTGGAGTCTCTGGTGCGTTTTGTGAAGGAGGCACGTTTTAACCCTGCAGGTTTCGACGAGTTGGTGCTGTCATTTCCAAAATTTTCGTACGCGAATGGAAGCGAGAACAGTGAGCCTGTGCAAACCAAGATGGTGGAACTACTTCAATTGATGGCCAACCGAGCAGGGGCGAGTTATCCAAACGCCTTCTCACTGATCAAAGGAAAACTAAACGATGTCGTAGATAACGACAAGTTGTCCGAAAACATTCGCTCGAGAGCGCGCGATGCCTTGGTTTTTGCGAATTCTCTCGGCGGAGAGGGAATCAGATGACCCTAGGGGGTATCCAAAAGCTCCACCGCTTCCACAGACGAAAGCTGTCATCGATCTTACCCGTGGCGGCTGTGTCACGCTGAGCAACAAAAGAGCAGCAAAAATAATCATAGTTTCGCGTTAATTCGCCCGTCAACGGCCGCTTGCTTGAAGGGTGCCTGATTCTTCGACACAAAAAACGGCAGCGATTTCTTCGCCGGCAGTGTTGATGTGATTTTGATGCGACCCATATAACGGGTAATATACGGGCAGGTCCTGGTCTCTGTCGCTTGTCGTCACGGCATTCGCTTGATGAGTTCCAAATTCCTGATCGGATCTTTGGTCAATCGACGCCAACAGATCAGGAGCCTCGCTGCTCTTAGGAAGTCGCCAATATCCTGAAATTGTGGAGCAGATTATGCGCGCTTCCAGAAGATAACCGGTGCCGAGAAGGCTTGTGTACTTTCGTCCCAAGGAGGTCACGAATGTCTTAGGTGGGAAGGGAACTTCCATTGGCAGTGGCATCGTAGCACCAAAGTTTCCGAGACTGAACACAGGGTCTGTCGGCATCGAAGGCAGTTTCATCACCTGACCAGAACCTTCGTCTTGGCCCTTGGCAATTGAAACTCGACAAAAAGCGGGAGGGATCTCCTGTTGGGTACAACTCTGGGTCTGGCACCCAATACTCAAAATACCCGCGGAATCAATGAACTCCTTTTGCCGAATCTCGCAGTGATTCGTACGATTCATGGGCGTGATTGATTTTCCCTCTCCGGGCATGGCCCCATAAAGCGTTGCCGCGTCTCCGTCCACCATTTCCAGGGTGAACTGCACACCTCCTCCAAAAAATCGCTGCCGCCATTCCACAATCCTGGGGTGAGTAGGATAGGTGGAGTAGTAGTTTTGAGGTTCGGGCCGGCGGCTCAAGCCCACCTTGCACGGTTCCTTGCCGCCATAACAAACGATATCAAGGTTGTGGAAGTTCCCGAATTCCATGAGAGAGCCGGTGCCCTTATTGAAAGAATGACTTGGCAAATGTTCAAGAATGGAGCGCAAGGTTCGTTGATCTGCCGGGTTGACCATAATCACATCAGCACTCTCATGATCAAGAAGACTGAGGTGATTCAATTCCTCTTGGACTTCGGTCGCAGCTCCAGCCACCGCCACGCCGGTTAGGATAAAGATGCCCAGCAAGCTCTTTGCATTCACGATTTTCAAAAGTCTGTACATTTGAGGTCTCCCTTATTTTCTGGTTCTGGCTGAGCGCTGCCAGCTGGTGGTACTCTGCGCCAGTACGACTTACGTAGAAGATCTTACCGACGCAATAAGAAACTCTAGGTCCATGAACTCCTTCGCCTTGATGCTGTAAGATTACTGTGAATAAATTTCTTAAATCGCAGATGGATTCGCATTTTTTTTACCACGTGCCAAATTGTGTCTGCGGAGGCGCAAACGAGGTGTTTATGAAATTGATTGGTTTTCTTTGCTGCAGTTTCATTTTGGTTCCAGGCTGGGAAGGAAGGGCGCAAAACGATAAGGGTTCCCCACGCAAAAATCTACGAACAGAGATCTTAGAATTCATTTCTTTGAGAAATCCAAAATCGGCAAGCGATGTGGAATCAATGTTGGCGTATCGGGAATCCGGCCGCGTAAGAGACGCAAGAATCGGCATTCATGATTCCTGGCCCGGAGAAACAAGGGATGAGGAGCAGGGGTTCGTGGATCGGGTGAACCGGCGCGGTGAGAGTGAATTTTTGCAAGTGATGGACGGGCTGCTCCGTGAGCATGAATGGGATCCTGTCTTTCAGTTGAAGCTGGTTTTTGTCGCTGGTCTTGTCGCTCACGCGCAGGACACACTGGCAAATCCGCGAGTGGCAGTCTTATTGAACTTCTTGCGTGCTCCGACGAAATCTCTGGACGCTCGCGTGCGCGAAGCCGCCCTGGAGGCGATTGAATTTCTTTTCAGGGATTCAGCGGAAAGCGAGTTGCCTAAATCAGAAAAGACCGTTCGAAGGAGGATCCTTCGTGTCGTCGCCTCCGCTTATTACTCGGAACCCATTCGCGAGGTCGAAAGGAAAATGGAAAGCTACTTGAACGTGCAGTACCCGGCTTATGATCTCGATCCTTGGTTGGTGCTCCAAAGGGTTCGGCGGGTATTTAGGCGTCTTCGATTTTCACCCGAAGATGCTTCCCTGGTTTCTCCTTACATCGATCAGGCGAGGAGTGAGCTTCTTCATTATCTTGGGCTGCAGCCCCCCGTTCAATTGGAGAACCTCTGGGCAGGCGCATCCGAAGAGGAAAAGAGCGTGCTTAAGGACTTCGATCGGATCACCGTTGTCGATGTGGGATATCTTCAAGCTCTCATAGGTCAACTGCTCAAGGAGCGGCCGACTGACTTTGAGCTTCATGCAAAGCTCCTTCGTCAGGGGTTTTTGCATGCCAAGCGTTCGGAGTCTCTGACGGTGGACCATCCCAGTATTGAGGTTTTTCTTCAATTGCTTCAATCTCAAAATAGTGACATCCGATTGGCAGCGATAGATCTCATATCGGCCTTCAAACCCCATCAGGTGGAAAATCAACCTGAAAAATTCGTGTGGTTTATTAAACAAATTGATAGGGCTTTAAAGAACGAACAAAATCCGAACGTTCTTGATGCTTTGGCGGGCCTTCGTCAGTTCTATGCACGGCAGGTTTCGTGGTATCGTGGGGGATTCGGCCCCTCCGCGGGAGATTCGGCCGATCGAATGCGCAGACGGCCTCCTGCGCCCCCTCCCATTTCGTGCGACAAGGTGAATTAGTCTGCTGATAAGGGAGACTATGTTCGAACACACAACGCAGCACTCAAGGGAGTAGTTCTGAAATTGCGGATTACACCATTGCCGATTGCCACGGTTCTTCAACTTGCAAGCATGCGAAAGACTTGTTTCGAATTGACTTGACTTAGTTCCATTTTAGATCTATTTTAGATCCATAATAGATCTAACCTGGAGTCGTTGTGGCTGTAAATTTATCAATAAAGTCAGTCCCTGATTCGCTCGTCGACAAGTTACGAAAACGCGCGGCAAGGAATCATCGATCGCTCCAGGGAGAACTGCTGACGATCCTTGAGGAAAGCCTAGAAAAAACTCCCGCGCTTTCGGCTGACGAGGTGATCCAGAAACTGCGAAAAATTGATCTACAGACCAGGGCTGAGTCTTTGCAGGTGATTCGTGAAGACAGAAAACGACGATAAACTTGTGGTTGACGCTTCTGTGATGGGAGCGCTGTTTTTCCGGGAGCCGGAGGCTGAGTTCGCGGAAAGGCGTCTTGCGCATTGTGAATGGGTGGTTCCAACCCTTCTGGATTATGAAATGGGGTCTATCTTTCTTAAAAAAATTAAGACCTACCCAAAATTGAGAACGCAGCTCGAAGATAGCTATCAAATCTTTTGTGAATCAGCGTTCGAAAGAGTTGAAATCCCCGTTTCCGCAGTCATTCCAGTCGCTGAAAAATTTGGTCTGACCGTTTACGATGCCAGTTATTTTTGGCTTGCATCTGAGCTGAGCCTCGATCTATTCACCTTTGATAAAGCGCTTTCTGCGGCATGGGCTAAAAGGTGAACCCAGAGTAATTACTCAACCGGAGTCTCACGCACTATCGTGATCAACATCTCAATCGCGCACTCCACGGTCTGGCGTTGAATGGCGTCACGATTCCCCGTGAGGAGCTTGCGAGTGGTGCGGGAGACCCCTGGTCCCCGAAAACCAAAGCAAACCGTTCCCACCGGTTTTTCGGGTGTTCCTCCCGCCGGTCCGGCGATGCCGGTGACGGCAATTCCCCAAGTGACTGAAAGTTGTTTGCAGACACCGGCGGCCATTTCGCCAGCTACTTCTTCGCTGACCGCCCCCACGCGATTTAAGGTCTCGGGCGAAACGCCCAGCAAGTGGGTTTTGGCCGCGTTCGAGTAAGAGACGACGGCACCGAGGTAGGTGTCGGAGACGCTGGGAACGGAGGTGAGAACCGCTGACAGCAAGCCCCCGGTACAAGATTCGCCGAACCCCAGCGTGTGTTTTCTTTTTCTCAGTTCAGCCAGAAGCGTTGCAATATTGACTTTGAGTTGTTCGGACCAAATGGTGCTCACAAGGGCCTCCAATGAATTGCAATGCCGCGACTAGGCACCGAGTATGTTTGAATATTTAAGGATCATTTGCAAGCCAAGATTGCCGATAAGCCCGGCCGCCACATCATCAACGACGGTTCCGGTGCCCCCCTTGACCTTTTGATCGAGGTAACCGATGAAAAGTGGCTTCCAAATATCCAAGAGGCGAAACACGAAAAACCCGATCAGAAAAGTCTGCCAGCTCAACGGCATTCCCACCACCGTCACCAGATAGCCCAAGACTTCGTCCACGACGATCTCCGAACAGTCGTGCTCGCCCTTGTCTTGTTCGTAGACCTCGGCCGCCAAAATCGACAGAGGGAAGAGAATAAGACAGACCGTCAGGTGAAAAGCCAGGCCCGCATAAACACACAAAATGGCCAATGGCACCGCCGCCAAAGTTCCCCAGGTCCCCGGCGCCGGTCGCAAAAAACCCACGCCAAACCAGGTGGCCATTTGTTTGAGGATGATCCGAAAGGAATTTAATGTCATGTCACCAAATCCTATTCGACATCCGGGGACTTAAACAATGCCATTCGAAGCGCGTCTTTGTAGTTCTTGTCAATTCGAGCAAAACGGCGAAACCGTCCCTCTTCAATAAAGCCCAAAGACCGGTAAAGGGAGATGGCCGCCTCATTGTCTGCATAAACAGTCAGTTCGATTTTGTCGAAGCCACTGGACCAAGCTTCCGCCAAACACGCTCGCGTTAGATTCTTGCCAATGCCCCTTCGCCGGAAAGGGAGGCTGACCCCCATTCCCAAGGTCCCGGTGTGGCGGAGGTTGATATTCTCAAGGCGTTTCACGTCGCACCATCCGAGAACCTTCCTGTCCTGGACTGCCAACCAGAAAGGATTTTCATTCTTGATCATTTTGCAGATGTATTCCTCAATCTGAGTGACGGAAAAGGGCTCGGTGTTCAAGAGAAATTTCTTTTCCATGACGATCTGATTCAAAGTCAATTGCAAAGCCTGAGCCCAAGTGGGAGAAGCAGGTTGGTATTGTATGAATTCGCCTGTAACGGGTGACATCACATAAAGGTGATCAAGCACATGGAAAGTAAAGTCAATGGCAAGAATTCCGCTGAAAGGAAGTCAGCTGCTGGGAAGTCAGCCGGCAGGAGTTCAGCTGGCAGGAACTCATCTGGCAGGAGGTCATCTGGCAGGAAGTCAGCCAAGCACCGTCTGATGGATCTCCTGGCTCGCAGGGATCACTCGCCCAAGGAAGTCCGCGACAAACTGGCGGAGACATTCGAACCGGAGGAAATTGAAGAGGCGGTGGCCTGGGCGACGGAAAAGTCCTGGCTCCCCGGTGATGAAGATGGTTTGCGAGCGCTTGCGGATAGAATGAGTGAGGCCTATCATCGGCGCAAAAAGGGGGCCCGTTATATCAACGAAAAGCTGCGACGTCGCGGCCTACCAGAAATTCAGCCGCCCATGGAGCTCGAACTTGAAAAGGCTCTGGAGCTCGTGAACAATAAGTTTCAACGAATGTTTCAAGGGAAGCCGCAAGGAGAATTCGGACTCGCGGAACGAGTCAAAGTCCAAAGATTCTTGCTGTCACGGGGTTTCGATCCATCGGTAGTTCGTCAGGTCCTGCAAGAGGTTCCGCGACAGTGTTCGAACCAGCGTGGGTGGCGCTGCCCAAGTCGGCGCTCTTTGCGCCTCCGCAGACGCCACGGATTTTCAATGGAGGTCGACGAGTAACATGACAAGTTTTGAGATTCGTCAAAGGTTTATCGAGTATTTCAGGCGCCAGGGCCACGTTCCGGTCGCCAGTTCTTCCCTTATTCCCGAGGATGACCCGACTCTTCTTTTTACCAACGCGGGGATGAATCAATTCAAGAATGTTTTCTTGGGTCTCGAGCAGCGCGATTACAAGCGGGCAGTGAGCGTGCAAAAATGCATTCGAGCCGGCGGCAAACACAATGACCTTGAGAATGTCGGCTTTACGGCCCGCCACCATACTTTTTTTGAAATGCAGGGAAATTTCTCCTTTGGCGACTACTTCAAAACAGAAGCGATTCACTTTGCTTGGGACTATTTGACCAAGGACCTTGGCCTCCCCAAAGAAAAACTCTATGTCACGGTCTTTGAAAAGGACGACGAAGCGGCGAAGATGTGGCATGAGCGGCAAGGGGTCCCTAAAGAGCGCATTTTTCGCTTTGGCGAAAAGGATAATTTTTGGCGGATGGGAGACACCGGACCTTGCGGCCCCTGCTCTGAAATATTTTACGACCACGGTCCCAAGGCGGGTAAGGAATCCGACCCCTACAAGGGGATCGTCGCCGGCGAGGACCGATTCGTCGAAATTTGGAATCTCGTCTTTATGCAGTTCTATGAAAAATCTCCCGGCGTTATGGAACCTCTTCCAAAACCATCGGTGGATACCGGATCGGGGCTGGAGCGGGTGGCCGCGGCCCTGCAGGGGAAGATCAACAACTACGACACGGATCTTTTTACCTATTTGATCGACCGGGCCCGCCAGGTCGTTGGCTGGCGGCCAGGCGACCAAAGGTCGGCCCAGGAAGAAGCGGCACTTCGCGTGATGGCCGATCATGTTCGGGCTTCCGCTTTTCTGGTCGCCGACGGGGCTCTTCCATCGAATGAAGGGCGCGGCTACGTGCTTCGCCGAATTCTGCGGCGGGGAATTCGCTTCGGCCGCACCATTTCGCAAAAGCATTCTTTTTTGCCAGTGATGGCCGAGGCGCTAGTTGAAAACATGAGCCGTGTTTATCCGGAGCTGAATCTCCGGCGGGAGGTCATTCTGACCACCCTGACCGATGAAGAAGCGAGG
>PSRN01000254.1 GCA_003176075.1 Bdellovibrio sp. | reverse complement strand
GGCGTCAAGGGCACTGGAAACGGAACGGAATTTAAGTCGCTCGTGGGCGCGGGAGACGTGACCATTGATACTTCGGTCGCTGGTCAAATCACCATTTCCAGCAGCGGAACTCTCAGTCTTTTACCCACCGGAGTGACCGCTGGATCCTATGGTTGGCCCAACGCCGCTCCCTCATTCACGGTCGACAGCAATGGCCGCCTCACCGCCGCCGGCTCAGTCGCCATCGGCGGTCTCGACGCTTCAGCCGTGTCGAGCGGCACGCTCGCGACCGCACGTTTGGGAATGATCCCGGCTTCTTCCATCGTCGGCGGAGTCGGCGGCGGTTCTGTTGTTAACGTCGTTGCTGGCACTGGACTCACGGGTGGCACCATCTCGACAAGCGGCACGGTGGCTCTTGCTTCAACGGGAGTCACGGCGGCGACTTATGGATCGCTCGGAAGTTATGTCCCCTGGTTCGTTGTAAACTCCCAAGGGCAGCTCACGTCGGCGGGCAGCACCGCAATCGGCAGCCTTGATGGCAGCACCATCGCCACAGGTACACTCGCCACGGCACGACTCGGCACAATTCCAGCCAGTAGCATTAGTGGGATGACCTCAAGCCAGTGGGCCACAATCGGAAGCGGCATTAATTTCAACTCCGGCAGTGTCGGCATAGGAACTACAACGCCGGCGGCTTTGCTGGACGTGGCGGGCGCCGCTCGGTCACAAGCCCATGCGTTGGTGGGTTCTGGGACCGTGACTCTGAACGCTCCTGTGAGCGGAAGTTACTCGCTCGCATTTCCTGCGAATGGCGGAGCGAACGGGCAAGTCCTCACCTCTCTTGGCAATGGTACGCTCAGTTGGGCTGCGGCCGGTGGCGGCAGTTCGCAGTGGACGACCAATTCAAGTGGCATCTACTACACCGGAGGCAGCGTCGGCATTGGGACGACGACGCCAGGATATTATTTGGATCTAAATGCTGGCACTGTTCCGGGAGATCCAACCGCAGGTGATTTTCTTATCGCTCACCTCGCGGGAAAAAACTCAGATAATGGCATCGTCGTCGTGGTTGATAATACAGCGACCGCAGTAAATGCTGGAGAAACTCAACTCGCATTCGCCAATCAGGGAAACCGGAACTGGATGATTGACAGCGGCCCTGATGGATCTGGAAATTTTAATCTTACAATTAATTCCGCCATTAACGGAGCTGCATGGAGGTTAGACAGGTTAGGAGACGTGGTCAGTAACCCTACTGCCTCTACCGACGGCAGTAACACCACACTTTTCACGCTGAATGGACCATCCCACACATCGCTTAATCCTAATGAAACCACGGATGTTAATTTCAATCTGGCACGAACCGTCCAGTTCCTTGGGTCCGTTCCGACCCAACGTGCAGTCTATATTCAAGCACCTTCTTATTCGGCAACGGCCGCCTCCACCATCACGACGGCGGCCAATGTTGATATCAGTGGCGCACCGACGAGTCAGACTAACATGACCCTCACCAACACTTATGGCCTTAGAATCGAAGCTGGTTCCGTGGCGCCCGGTGGGTCTGTCACCAATGCCTACGGTCTATCGGTGAGCGCCCCAACTGGTGCAACCAACAACTATGCCGCCGTCTTCCCGACTGGCAACGTCGGCATTGGAACAACGTCGCCTCAGGCCACTCTGGACGTCAATGGAACTGCCCGTCTTGCAAAGAACTCATCGCAGCCTTACGCGTGTGATGCGACTCACGACGGGGCAATTGCCTTGACCCATGTTTACACGATCTGTATTTGCAACGGCGGGTCCACTACATGGGTTCAATCCAAGGATGGCAGTACAGCATGTTCATGGTGAGACATGACGATAATCGAAAGACACCTAATGCGAATCCACCGGCCCCGTCGGCTTGACGCGGACCTTGAGTCTTGCCAGAGCGAGAAAACTGACTGCGAAAAGCGCCATAATGATCCACAAAAGCTGCAGAAAACTCATCATAAAAACCTGATTCTGCACCCGGAATAAAATCGACTTCAGGGCCGGAGCCATGGGATCGGTGACCATGCCCAAGTTGGCTGGCAAGCTGCGCGCCATTCCCTGCATGGATGAATAAAACTGATTTTGCGCCGCCCGATCGAGAAGCGAAAGATTGGGCACCAGGTCCAGATAATTTTGACTTCCCTGCGCTTGCAGAAGGGTGGCCACCAAAGCGATGCCCATGCTGCCGCCAATTTGCCTGGACAGGTTCAAAAGCCCTGAAACTTGGCCGAGATTCACTCCCTTGAATTGGCTGAGAATGGTCGAATTGATCGGTACAAAAAGGAAAGCCATGGCAAATCCGCGGATATAAAGCGAGGTCAAAATCTGGGACTCCCCCGATTGCGGCGAGAAAAAGGTCATCGAAAAACAGCAGATTTCAATACTGATGAGTCCAATCAGGATCATCAGCTTGGGATTCATCCCGCGCGCCAGACTGCGGCCGATAAAGGGCATCATGGCCGCCGTCAGTAAGGAACCTGGAATAAAAAAAGCGCCGGTTTGCGTGGCGCTATAATGAAAAGAACGGACGAGAAAAACCGGCAGGATGAAGACGACGGCATAGAGAAAAAACCCCAGGGATGTCATCAGCAGGGTGCCATAAATGACAATCGGCTCTTTGAACAAGCGAACGTTGATGATGGGATGTCGAGCCCGCAGCTCCCACCAGATAAAACCCGGCAGGGCCATCGCCGCGATGATCGAGTTGATGATGATATAATTGGACGAAAACCAATCTTCGGACTCGCCTCTTTCGAGCACGTATTGCAGACAACCAACGCCCAGGACGAGAAGCATCAGCCCCCAGGCGTCGAGGCCTGGCTTTTCCTTCGATTCGTGAGCTTCCTTTTGCCGGTCAAAAATCACCAGCGACCCGAAAAAAATGGCGATCAGACCCAGTGGCACATTGACGTTGAAGATCGAGCGCCAGCCGAATTCATCGGTCAGGTAGCCGCCCATGACCGGCCCGAGCGTGGGGCCGATCATCACGCTCATGCCAAAAAGAGCTCCGGCGATTCCGGCTTTTTCCTTGGGGAATTGCTCGTAAATCAAAGCTTGCGAGGTCGGCAGGAGAGCGCCGCCCGCCAGGCCTTGCAAAATGCGAAAGATGATCAGGAAGGATAAATTGGGCGCGAATCCGCAGGCCACTGAAGTAATAATAAACGCGCCAATGCAGCCCAGATAATACTTGCGCCGGCCGACACGCTCGCCGAGCCAGCCCGACACGGGAAGAACAATGGCGTTGGCGATGGCATAACCGGTGATGACCATGCTGATGTCCTCAAGGGTCGCCCCGAGGTTTCCCATCATGGTGGGCAGAGCCACGTTGACAATGGAGGAGTCGATGATTTCAAGAAGAGAGGCCAGCACCGCGACAAACACGATCAGGCCCGAATTGGCGTTGAGCAAAGGCTTTTTTCTCCTTATTTCACGACCTTGACGACCGTGGACAGGCCGGCCCGCAAGTCATCAATGTCTTGCGCCGTCAGTTGGCCGAACTTGATCTTCACCGGCACCCGCTGGACCACTTTGGTGAAGTTCCCGGTGGCGTTGTCGGGTGGCAGCAGCGTGAAGGTCGCGCCGGTGGCCGAACTCACGGATTCCACCTGTCCCGCGTAGGACTTGGACGGTAAGGCATCGACACTGATTTCAACACGGTTGCCAAGTTTCACGTTGGCGATTTCAGTTTCCTTGAAATTGGCGGTGATCCATCGTTCTTCATCGCTGACAAAGCCAAGCAAGGGAACGCCAGGCGAGGCCAGTTGGCCCGGCTCGACCGATTTTTTCGCCACGTGTCCGTTGGTCGGGGCGGTGATCTTGGTGTTTTCAAGATTCAGCCGCGCTTGCGCCACCTGCGCTTCGAGCCCTTCATATTTGGCCTTTACTTCCAGAGCCGAGGTTGAGGCCGTATCGAATTGTTGCTGCGAAATCGCCGATTTCGCATAAAGCTCGCTCAAGCGTTTCAAGTTGCGATCGGCGTCTTTCTTGCGGGCGGCAATGGAGGTCAATTCGCTTTGCATTTGCTTGAGGGTGTTCTGATAATCCCGTTCGTCAATCTCAACCAACACATCTCCGCGATTGACTTTTTGTCCTTCGGTGACCCGGACTTGGGTGACGTAGCCGCCGACTTTGCTGGCCAAGAGGACCACGTGGGCCTCCACTTGGGCGTTGTCCGTGGTGACATACTTTAAGTGATCCCACATAAAAAAGCCGGCGAAGATCAAAATCCCTGCTCCTAACAGGCTGAGGGTGAGAATTTTACGACTCATATTTTATTCCTTTTCCTTGGCCTGCTCAGGGCTGGTCTTTTCAGGGCTGGCTTTTTCAGGATTGGCCTTTTCAGGGCTGGATGGAAACAAATTCTTCCCGCTGGCCAGTTCCAAATTGATCAGGGCCTCAATGGCCGACACTTGGGCGTAGACGGCGCCGGCGCGGGCCCGAAAAAGTTCAGATTCGGCGTCGAGAAGATCGGAGTTGGTGCGCGAACCCACCTTGCGGCCTTCTTGCGCGAGTCTGACGCTTTCGCTGGCCTTTTCAATGTCATTCAGGCGCGAGCTATAGAGCGAACAGTTGTACAAATATTTGCGGCGCCAAATATCGAAATTCTGCTTGGCCTTCAAGTTCTCCAGGCGCAGGTTTTTCTCGGTTTGCAGGCCTTCCTGCATGATTTCCTTCACGCGACCGCCGGTTGAGAAACCGTCAAAAAGGGCCCAGTTGAGCTGCAAGCCGATAAAGAACGCATCACGAAAATTCGACGTGTCGTTAAAGCCGTCCGTGCGATTGTTGTAGTACTGGTACTGGCCCATCAGGGAAAGGCGGGGCCAGTAACTGCCTTCGACGGACTTCTTTTCGTCGGTGAGGGAATCGCGTTGGTGTTGCAGCGCCTGCAAGTCTCTTCGTTCCTCCAGCGAACTGAGATGAAGGTCTTGGATCAACCCGGCCGTGAGGACGGGAAGTTCGCCGGCGGGTTCTTTGCTTTCTTCCAAACCGAGAGTCTCGCTCAATTCTCCCTTGGCGATTTCGATATTGTCGATGGCGTTCATCAGGTCTGACTTGGCTTCGCTGGCTTGCACCTCGACACGCAGGACATCGTACTGGGTCGAAAGGCCGGCCCTCTTAAACAATCCCACGTCACGCAGGTGATCTTCGATGGTGCTCAAGTTTCGCTCCGAGACCTGGCGAAGCGCTTGCGCTCCCAAGGCCCGGTAAAATTGCAAGGTGATTGAACGCTGCAATTGGAAGCGCGTCCAGGCCACATCGTCCTCGGCGGCGCGAACCAAGGATTCGGCGGCTTGGCGATGATGACGAGTGATGAATCCGTCAAATAAGGCATAGCGGGCGTCGAGCTCGGCGACGGTGGTTGGGATTATTTGGGGAATGCTCAGGGGAGCAGGCGATCCCGGCAATTGAAAATCCAAATAGGCGTATTTTTTGTCCAAAAGGTAGTTCACGGAACCGGTGAGGGTGGGCCAATCCCCGGCGCTGCTTTGTTCATATCTGGAGCGTGCGGCTTCCAAGGCCGCTTCTGATTTCTGTAATTTCGGGGAATTCTGCAGGCCAGCCTCCAGGGCTTCCGCCAAAGTGAGGGCGTGCGCTGGACCTGTGATGGCCAGGAAAAGGACGAACACTGCTTTGCGAGGCATAAAAATAGTGTGCTACGCAAAAGATGGGGCCGACAAAGGATTTATTCAGGATATCGCCTAGACCTGGATCCAGGTATACGCCGGCGTCCCGGGCACATTGATTGCTGACTCGTCCAATTGAGGCCAGTCATGCGAATTATTTTGGTTTTGGTTATTATTGTGTCTCAAGGCTGCGGAGAATCGCCCCCCACGACCCCAAGATCACCAGGACCTTCTCCTGCGCGACGTACCGACGGTGCCGATAATGCCAATCAGCAACAAACCGCTGAAAATCCCCGTGGCGTCAGCGCAGGGGCCGGGGGCACCAACCAAGCTAACCAAGCTAACCAAGTTGAACATGCTGAAAAAGGTGACCAAAGGGACCAAAGGGACCAAGCGAAGGAGGTCGAAAAGGAACCATCGGGCAAAGAACCGAAAGAAGAAGCCCCTGCGGCTCCCGACAACAAGCCCATGGGGGGAGGAGACCTCATTCGGAAGTTTGAGGAGAGTCTGGAATCGGATACCGAAATGCGAAAGGAATTGGCGGATCGACTCTGGAAATCGCCCCTCGGGCGCCTCTTTAGCAATTTTGTTTTCGGTACCGGGTCAGTGCATTTTCACCTCGATCTTTCCCATGAGATAGTAAGTCGCGTTTATAGTAACGCTTCGTTGACACTCACTCGCCTTTCGGCGTTGCAGCTGATGACCGAGGACATTTATGAACGAGAACTGATGACTTCACAGCTTCACTTGCGGATTTCCATGTTGAATACCGCAATCGCTCTAAAACGCCATGCCGAGGAGGCGCAACTCGCGACCAAGCTCCTTCGTGAAATTCCTATCTTTGTCGGGGTCGGATTGGCCTGGGGTTCACCGTTGATGCGTTCGCAGGTGAAAGCGTTGGCGGCGACCCTTTTCCACAAGGTTTTCTCAATCGTGAGCCGAAAGGCCGGCTCGCGCGCTTCAAGGGCCTTTGCTGAGCTCGACATTCGCCGGCTCTTGGGTCCAGAGTTTATCTCTGAATATTCGATTATGAAGGCGGGAAGCACCTTTGTCCAAACCTTCGCCGGATACTCGATTTTCTACTATCAGATAAAACTGGGCACCGCGGACACGTTCGCCTTTCCTGATAAGATTTGGATGTATGGCATGCAGCGATATGTCGATTTAGATAATTTGTAAATGGGGCGGTTGCTCTCTTTGAGACCTTTGAGTGCGAAATCTACTCGTGGATATGCACCACTTCATGAAAAGGCAAGCGGAAACGCGGGCCCCAAGTTTCATCAAAGGAATCAAGTTCCGTCGAAGCAATTAGGCCCGTGGAGGCTTCGTCGCCACGCTCAGAAAAGAAGTTGACCGTTTCAGGCTTCTTCGCTCTTTAATCAGGGTGATCAGATTGCATTGGATAACTTGGCGGGCCTGGAGGACAAAATCAATGAGCCACTCAATCAACCACTCAATGAGCCAATCAATGGGGAAATCAAAGAACCAATCAGCCAGCCACTCTCTGACCGTGTTAAAGTTTGGTGGCACGAGTGTGCAAGACGCACTCGCGATGCAGGACTTGGTGCGTATTGTTGCGACCCGCAAAGGGGAGCGTCTGGTGCTCGTTTCGGCCATGGCCAAAGTGACGGATCAGCTGGTTGAGTTGGGAAAATCATGCGCTTCCGGTGATGAGAAAGCTGTTCAAGCGGTGGTGAATCAACTCTGGGAGCGACACCAGAGCGTCGCTCGCGATCTGGCGCTTACCCCCGGGCAACAGGAACCTCTGCGGCGGCTCTTTGATCAACTGCGGGCTTTGTCGAATTCCCTGGCCATCCTGGGTGAGGTAAGTGCCCGCTCGCTGGATGACCTGCTTTCCTTTGGTGAACTGGCGTCCTCAAGGCTGGTGTGCGGAGCTTTTGAACAAGCTGGAATTCCGGCGGTCTGGGCCGATTCACGGCAATTGATTCGCACCGATTCGCGCTTCGGCTCGGCGCAAGTTCACTGGGAGGAGACCGGGGAACAAGCGCGGCGGGTCCTGCAGCCGCTCGTCGCGCGTTCGATCGTGGTCGCGCAGGGGTTTATCGCCGCTGACGGGGATGGGGTGACAACGACCCTGGGGCGCGGCGGCTCTGATTACTCGGCGGCCATTCTGGGAGCCGTGCTTTCCGCCGGCCAAATTGAGATATGGACGGATGTGAACGGCATTCTGTCGACCGACCCGCGACGGGTTCCGGAAGCGAAAACCCTCCGCCGCATCCACTACGCCGAAGCGGCCGAAATGGCTTACTTCGGCGCCAAGGTTTTGCATCCCGCGACGATCTTTCCAGCTTTGCAGAAGCGGATTCCCGTCTGGGTTTTGAATGCAAAAAATCCCGCCGATCCAGGAACTGAAATTGTCTACGATACGAGTTCAGTGGATCTCTGCGGCGTGGCTTTCAAGACCGGCGTCACCGTGATCAATATTCATTCGACGCGCATGCTGGGGGCGCACGGGTTTTTGAAATCAGTCTTCGATGTCTTTGCTCTCCATGAACTTTCCGTCGATTTGATTGCCACGAGCGAAGTGAATATTTCTTTGACTTTGGACCGGCAGGTTCCCGCGAATCTGGTGGATCGGGCGATCGTTGACCTCAGGAAAATTTCCGAGGTCGATGTGGCCAGTGGTTGCGCCACCGTTTCCGTCATTGGACGAAAGATCCGTGAGACACCCGGATTGGCGGCGCGCCTTTTTGGTGAGATCAAAGACATCAACGTGCGGATGATTTCAATGGGAGCCTCAGAGCTCAACATTAGCTTTGTCATTGAAGAGGAACATCTCAATTCAGTCCTGCGGCGGCTCCACCGATCTTTGATTGAGACGGGTCAAAGCGGGTGAAACAACCTGGATGGAGTTTTGGCTTGTCCCTTGGAGGCCGGGATTCAGCGGATTTTCTCGACCTTTGTCGATTCACACGACAGCAGTGGCTGCTGAGCGATCCCAAGTCGCCTTCTCGTTTGCGTGAAGTCTTACTGGCTTGCAATTCTTTGTTAAAGCGGGCTTGTCGGTCCAATACACAAAAAGAGCGAGAATAATCTGGCCTTGGTAAAACGCTTAAGCCTCCGATCTTTCTGCATCATCTGTCACCGACGAAGGATTGGCACTTGTATCGCTAGACCAGGGAAAGGGGGGACTCAGATGAAACACTTCATGTGGACCGAGCGTGGGTGGCGAAGCCGCCACGTGTGCTATTTATCATGGGTGACGGCGGCGTCCCTGGTGGCCTGCTCCAATCCCAATTATGGATTTAGCGGCTCTGACCTTTCCCAATCCCCTGCAAAGGGCACCGACCAAAGTTCAGGAGGCTCCACTGGCACTTGCACTCTTCAAGATGTTACGATTCCAGTGCGAGTCATGTTTGCCGTTGATGCGTCGGGCTCGAACCGGCTGCCAACCGTGGATCAAGGGACAGAGATCTGCTCGGATTCGGATTATCTGACCGACGGAAACCCTCTCCACTGTTCACCGCCCACGGACCCGCAAAAGACATTCAGGCGGAATTCAATCACCCAATTTTTTAACTCCTACCAGGGAAAGACAAATTTCTCCTGGGGATTTGAAATCTTCGCGGGAGACTCCCTGCGGCCGCTCATCACGGCGGACGGAAGGTGGCCCAATTTCGGCAACTCAGCGGCGATGGTTGCGGCAATCAGACGGTTCTCAGGCAACACTGATCAAGGCGGCACACCTTATTTAGCCGCCCTGGCAGGAATCAAGCAAGCCATCGAGAACGATCCTGGCCTTCCGCAAACGGGTGCCGCGGCACCCGTTTATTTTGTTGTTTTTATGTCGGACGGTTATCCCAGCGATGCGATAAATGGCACAAGTCCCGTCACCGTGGATCTGGCGGCGTTGAAAAGTGCCATCACTGGCATTCTGGCGCTGGCTCCCGCTCGCATCACTTTGAGTACCGTGTACTACGGCACCATCAACGACCCCGTCGCGGCCTCGACTCTGCAGACCATGGCGAAGGCGGGGCTTGGGCAGTTCGCCAATGTGGACACGGGATCTATATCTTCAATTTCAGTCAATGACTTGATCAAAGTGCCGGTAGGGGACTGTAAGTGAAATGCCAAATACCGGATATCTGGTATACCCGGATCCAGGTATACCAGATATACGGAATAAATCAGGTATACCGACAAGTATACCGGATATCCGGGAAAAATATCGTCATCGTCAACGTTTTCTGTGTTCCCGATAAGTCGGTGGCCTTACCCCTTTGACGAGAGCGTAGGGTCTTCGTGAAGACCCGAAATATTTATCGAAAAGGTCCAGAAAACCTTGCGTCCCCCTAAACTTATCGAGAGCTGACTGCAGCCTGCCCAGTAGCTGTTCATTGCCGAGAGCCACGCCAATTGCAAAGCCTTCGTTGTTGGGTGCATCTATAGGTTCGCTGACTATCTTGGCATTGTGAGGTTTGAAATTGAGTTCCTCCGCGACCGAGGCCTCATCGAAAAAGACAAGGTCAGCCCTCTTGGATTCAAGAGCAGCCATGCAATCCACGAAGGTGTCATAAATCAAGATTCTTGCGTCTTGGTAATTGTCCTCGAGATAATATTCCGTCGACGTGGCCCGCGGAACTGCAATTCCTTTACCGGCCAACCCTTCCGGTGAAAAATCCTGTTCGTCATTGGGCCAGTCCTTGCGGGCGACAAAGACCTCTGGCGTGTAAAAGTACG
>PSRN01000059.1 GCA_003176075.1 Bdellovibrio sp. | reverse complement strand
GCCTACGAGGTGATGAGATGCACCAAAGCGATCTCAAATCTCATCCGGGAAAACAAGATTCACCAGTTGCCTTCGGCCATTCAGACCGGCTCAGCGCTGGGCATGATCCTGTTTGAAAAATCCATTGAAGACCTCATCAAGAAGGGAAAAATCACTCGTGAGGACGGGTACTCGTTTTTGGGTAAGGCCGAAGAAGTAAATCCCAAGGCGAGTTGAGAACTCCGGGGAGGTGCCGACGGAGCCGCCTCGGGCGGCGAAGCTCAGGAAGTGCCAACCTGACACGATACTTCTTAGGTGCGCTCTTAGGGGATTTCCCAGCTCCAGCGGAGCACGCCAGGACAAGCACTTGATATCCCCGTCGTTTGCGAAATCCCCGCCGCCCGGATTTCGAACTTCTCCGGATTGGAGAACTCGTCGCGTGACCAGCTTCGCTCATTCTCAGGCACCGCCAACACATAGCCGGCGCCGCCGAGAAGACCCAGGCCGAGTCCCACATAGATATTGCCGATATGCTCTTCCGGTTTGCCGTAGAAGCTCAAGGTCGACAACCCCAACACCGCGCCCGCAAGTCCCGCCAACATCACGGTGGCAAAACCCCTGCGAGCTCCGGCAAACTCAGGAACTTCGGCGAAAGAGGGCGGAAAATAAAAAATAGAGAAACTCAACAGGGCGCAGTGGATGAGCCGTGTTCGGCGTTCTGTCAGATATCCAAGAATCGTCATATCGGCTTTTCCCCGTCCACTCGGACCGTGAAGACTCTGTTGATTGTGAAACCTTCAGGCATCGTTCGCTCGTGAATCTCGAGCTTCTCCACCAGGCTTCCGGGGGGACCGCGACGCAATTCATGAAACAGCGATTCGAGCCGATCCTTGGCCCCGACCGCCCAGACTTCGACTTCTCCGGTCGTTAGATTGCGAACCCATCCGGCGATCCCCAAGGTGCGGGCTTGCAACTCAACAAACCTTCTATAGCCAACGCCTTGGACAAGTCCATGGATGATAATCTGAACAGAAATTTTGTCGGGCGTCTCCACAGTCACGTTTATCAAGGTACCGAGTCGGCGTTGCCGGTGTCCAGAAAATATCTATTTGGCTTTCATGATCGAACTGGTATCTTCGCCCGCATGTCCAGTTTATCGCCCTATATTGAACACACTTTATTAAAGCCTGAAGCCACCGAAAAAGACATTGAGCGTCTCTGCCGGGAAGCCTTGGAACATGATTTTTTAGGAGTCTGTGTGAACTCCTCCTATGTTCGGTTGGCCAAATCGTTGTTGGAAGGCTCGACGGTCAAGTTGGTTTCGGTGGTGGGGTTTCCTTTGGGGTCCACCATGACCGAGGCCAAAGCGGCGGAAACGCAAGTGGCTATTCGTGAGGGTGCTGACGAAATCGACATGGTGATTCACTTGGGAGCCTTGAAAGAGAACCGCCGAAATTATGTGCGCGACGATATCGCTGCGGTGGTGCTTGCCTCCCAAGGGCGCCCGGTCAAAGTCATCATTGAAACAGGCCTGTTGACCAAAGAGGAGAAGGCTTTGGCTTGTCATCTCAGCCAGGAAGCCCGGGCTGAATTCGTGAAAACATGCACCGGATTCAACGCCGGTCAGGCCGAAGCGGAAGATGTGCGCTTCATGCGCTCCATCGTCGGTGAAGAGATGGGCGTCAAGGCGAGCGCCGGAATAAAGACTGCTGAAAAGGCCTGGGCACTGATCAAGGCTGGCGCCAACCGCATTGGCACGAGCGTCGGTCCTCTGTTGGTGGCACCCCCTGAACGCCACACAGTGGACGGTTCTCGATGAATCTCCTGCCGACCCAAATTATTCGCCTCAAACGGGACGGCAAGGTTCTTCCCGCTCCCGTTCTCCGCCAATGGATCCAGGAATATGGAAAAGGGCACATTCCAGATTACCAGATGTCCGCATTCTTGATGGCCGTTTGCCTGCGCGGATTTTCATCCGAGGAGCTTCACGCCTCTGTCGAAGCGATGATCGAATCGGGGGTCACCCTTCATTGGCCGAAGCATCCTCGGTTTTTGGTGGATAAACATTCCACCGGCGGAATCGGCGACAAGACAAGCCTGATCCTTGGCCCGATCGTGGCGGCCGCCGGCCTCTCCGTGCCCATGATGTCAGGGCGCGGCCTCGGGCACACTGGCGGCACGCTTGATAAACTGGAGTCCATCCCTGGCTTTCAGACCCGCCTTGAATTGCCGTCCTTTCAGGAACAGGTCGAAAAACTCAACATCGCTTTTATCGGCCAAACGGAAGAAATTTGTCCGGCGGATCGCAAGCTTTACTCCCTTCGCGATGTGACCGGAACGGTTGAAAGCATGAATCTTATCAGCGGCAGCATCATGTCGAAAAAGATCGCCGAGGGCATTCAGGGATTGGTTCTCGACGTCAAGTTTGGCACCGGTGCTTTTTTCAAAACTCTCGAAGAATCAGCGGAGCTCGCCCGCCAGCTGATGGCCATCGGTCATCAGTTTGGAAAGAAGGTCGTGGCCTTGGTGACGGATATGAACCAGCCGCTCGGCCGATTTGCCGGCAATGCACTTGAGGTTCACGAGTGCATCGATATCCTGACCGGTCAAGTGCACCGCAACTCTCACCAGGAGGACAGCTACGCCGACACGCGCGAGCTGTCGATTCAACTGGCCGCGCAGATGATGAACTTGAGCGGTCGATGGGGCAACCTCGCCGCGGCCGAACAGGAAGCCCGGCATGTTCTCAACTCCGGCCAGGCTTACAACAAATTCGTTGAAATCTGCCGGGCGCAAGGCGGCGATCTCACCCGGTTGCCACGGCCCCGTCACTCGCGGATAGTGCCCGTGACTGTCGACGGTTTTATCACCGGCTTTGACCTCGAAGCGATCGGCTACTTGAACGTGCAACTCGGTGCCGGCCGGGTTCAGCTCACCGATGTCATTGACCCCACCGCTGGGATTGAATTTCACCACAAATTAGGGCACGCCGTTCGACGGGGAGAGCCGCTCATGACTCTTTACGCGGCGGACGAAAAGCGCCTTCATCAAGTGGCTGAGAAGGTGGGAGCTTGCGTGTCTTATGGCCAGCAGGCGCCGCCGAAGTTTTCGCTTATCCGGAAGGTGATGAGTTAGTCTACACGTCAGTATAGTTTTACTTTGCATTTCTATATCGATGTATTAACATGGTACACCATGCAACAGAGACTCCTCAAGGCTCCGGATGACAGTTTTTTCAGGTTCTTTTGATCTGGATCGCGCCCTGCGGTGGGGAGGCCTCCCTTTGGTCGTTCAGTCGCAAGCTCCGCAAGAAGTTCTAAGAGCCTACTTATTCACTTACCTTAAAGAGGAGATCCAGGAAGAAGGGCTGGTCCGAATGATTGATCCTTTTGTGCGCTTTCTCGAAGTCGCGGGGTTGCTAAATGGCCAAGTTCTCAATTTTAGAACGTCGCGCGGGACACAGGAGTCAAGCGGGTTACGGTCGATAAGTGGTTTCCCATTCTTGAGGATACTCTTGTCGGATTTCGACTGCCGGCATGGAGGCCTCAATTAAAGGTTCGAGAATCCACTCATCCGAAATTTTACTGGTTCGACACGGGTGTTGCGCGAGGAGCTGCCGGCTTAATTGAGGATCAGGTCGATTCATCATGGTTAGGAACGGCTTTTGAAACCTGGATGCTGCATGAAATTAGGGCCCATAACTCATATTCCCGCAAAAATCGCGGACTCTTCTACTACGCCCTGCCGAGTGATCTGGAGGTGGATCTTATCATTGAGACTCGTAAACAACTGCGCAGCCGAAAATCCGAAATCGTGGCCATCGAATTCAAGCTCAGCAAGCGATGGCAACGCGAATGGGAACGTCCTATTGGTGATATCGCGGTTGCAAAGAAAGTTGATGTGGCTGCCATGTACGGGGTCTACAACGGCGACGAAATTCTGCAATTTGACAACTTTTCAGTTCTTCCAGTGGCCGAGTTTTTGAACCGCCTGCACTCGGGCAAAATCTTTTGAATTCTTGCCATACTCAACCTATTGGATTTGGGGATCTGGCCTCAATCTTGCTCGCACTTGTATCAATGTGAGAGAGGTGGGATAGTCCCACTTGTTTAATTAGCCCACCGGAGGTTAAAATGCATAAGGAGGTAGCTTTTATGGGTGCCCCTAAATACGCTGACGATAAGGGCCGTTTAGCTTTAGGCAGCGAATATGCAAACAAGGAATTTCTGATCATTAAAGAGCCAAACGGCGACGTCATTTTGCGTCCTGCCGTTACCATTGCTGCAAATGAGGCGTGGTTATTAAAGAATGCCAAGGCCCTAAACCTAGTCACCAGGGGTCTCGACGAGGCCCGCGAAGGTAAATTTGTCAAATCTCCATTGAGAAAAGATGATTCGAAATGGCTAGACGAAGTCGAAGATTGAAGTAGATGGCCTTTCAAGAAAAGTGGCTAAGGTCGGCGGCCGAAACGTATGAGGATCTTCGGCAAAAGGCGATGGCAGCATTCGAAAACAGAAAGAAAAATAAAATAAAGAAATCGAGCCCGCCAGAAGGGCTGTTTAAACAAGTTGATAAAACTATCAAGCTCTTGTTAAATAATCCTAAGCACCCCAGCCTCAATACGCATGCATACGATTCATTGGTTCACCCCTACCACCCCGGTAAAGAAAAGGTATTTGAGGCATACGCTCAGAATAATACTCCGGGAGCATTCCGTGTTTTTTGGTGTTACGGACCCTCAAAAAACGAGATAACTATCATCGCGATTACTCCCCATCCTTGAACGGCAAATTCTCATGGGATTCTACAGAACCCTTGGTACTTGACCCCCTCTTGGGGGTCAAAAACTCAGGCCGGGCTCCTCACCATCCTCTCCTCCATGAATCCCGGGAATTTTTCATGTGTCGGGGTTGGTGAGTGTAAGACGAACGATCGTTTGAAACACCTTTCTTTACGTTACGCCACCCGAAACTTGCAAAACTCCAGGGCTACGCCCCGATTAATTTCTTTTTCGGCAAGCTCATAGGCACCTTGCGAGGTTTCGGCGGCAATGGAGGCCTCACCACATTGCGGGCAGACGAGGGCAGGCACTCCTTCCACCACAACCACACTTCTTTCTCGCCTCAACAAGAGTTCAGTAGTTCCATCTTTCATTAAGGTTTTGCATGCAGGGCAGTGGACTTGGTTCACTTCTTCCTCCGCTTTGTAAATCCATTCTCCCAAAGAAGTGGATCTGGCTTATATACGGTAATAACATGAGCTACTGAATTTTCATAGCAAACAACCAAGTGTAAAATGTTTTCTCCTACCACTGCCATACGCAATTCCGACGGGAATGGCTTGTCTTCAGGATAAGCTTCGATAACCTTTCCCTTTCTAAATACGTTCTCGCAATCGCCTGGTGAAATGCCCCTTTGAAACATTCTCTCCAAGGCATGGCGAGTAAATCTGAGTTTCATGATCCTAACTTTTGTTGAAAATTGCGAGCCGGTCAACAGCCACTTCCATTCGTCCAGGATCCCAAGAGAGCATGCGCGCTCTCTGATCGCAAGCCATCACATGAATTCAAGAATTCTAGACTCATCTCAGAGTCGCCGTCCGCCGATCCACTAACCGGTCCCGGTCACCAGCTCGTCTATCACATAGCGAGCTGGCCGGAGGCCAGTGGGGTGGAACATGGATGTGTCGCGCTTCGTTTGGCATGCCTATCGGCTTGCCTATCGATCTGCAAGCTTGCTGGCCTGTGTGCTCGCGCTTGCCGCCTGCGCCGCAAAGACGTCCACGACGGTTTTTCCTCAAAGCAACCCGAAAAAACAGGACACCTGCCCCGCGGCGAGAATCGAGAACAAATTCATTGTGCAGTGGGAAGACGGAAGAGTCACTCTCCACGAAGATGAGAACGCCGATCGCTTTATCGCCAGATTTGTCGAACCACATTTGCAACAGATCAAGCACGTAGAGTTTGATCGAGTGATCCGCGTGTCCCAGGCTTTCGGGACGACAGAAACCGCCACCGATCACTGGGGACAGGACATGAGCGAGGCGGCCGCGGTCTGGTCGCAAGGGATCGAAGGGGAAGGCGTACGCGTCGGAGTCGTCGACCAGGGTATGGATTATACGCACCCACAAATCCAACCGCGACTGGCGGTTAACGACGCTGAATTCAACGGCAAACCCGGAGTCGACGACGACGCCAACGGCTTCGTCGACGATATCTACGGCTGGGATTTCTATTCGAACGGGCCCACACCTGTTTTAGGAACAGATGTGGAATCATCCTCCCACGGAACCCATGTCGCCGGAATTATCGCCGCCGACCACTCCACCGGGCCGATCCAGGGAATGGCGCCAAAGGCCCAACTGGTCGCTTCAGCCTTTCTATCCGCGGGCGGACAAGACCCT
>PSRN01000027.1 GCA_003176075.1 Bdellovibrio sp. | reverse complement strand
CTGGCGGCTTCTTTGACTCGGTCATTGATGATCTCGCTGGTCGACCAGGCCCGGATGATCAGGCCCAATAAAATGGCGGTGCCAAGACCAACAAGACTCTTATGGAGTCCTTGTTGGTCGGCAACGTGACGAGATCGCACTCGCTTCGCCATCGAGATCAGTCAAATCCATTGATCTTATTTAAATTCAAAGTGAACAACTTCGTACTCTCGTTCACCTTTAGGACTGAATACAGCCACTTCATCACCGGACCTTTTGCCAATCAAGGCCCGAGCCAAAGGAGAAAGAATGGAAATTTTGCCTGCCTTGACATCAGCTTCATCGACGCCGACGATTTGATAAGTTTGCTCTTCGTTTTCCTCGACGTCGATCACCGTCACGGTGGCGCCAAAAACGATGCGGTCGCTCTTGATCTCGGCTGGATTGATGACTTCGGCGCTGGCGATTTTGGCCTGCAACTCCGCGATACGCCCTTCGATCATCGCCTGGCGCTCTTTGGCCGCGTCGTATTCGGCGTTCTCTGAAATGTCCCCTTGCGCACGGGCTTCTTCGATGGCCTTAATCACACTGGGGCGCTCTTCATGCATCAGTCTTTTCAATTCAGCTTCGAGGGAGGCCTTCCCGAAGATGGTCATCGGCAGCTTATCCTGCATGACGTTGGTCATAAGGTTGACTTGATTACTCACAAACATCCTCCTTAAAGTAAACCACGACTTTTACCAGTTCAGCTAGTCCCAAGCAATGGGACCGCCGAAAAATGGAAATAATGCAATATGTTATGACAAAGGCACCGATTTGGCTCTGCGGAGGCGACGAAGCCACCTGTGGCGTAGGCACCGACTTGGGACGACGCCACCGACGCTTGCCCAAATTTTTCAAGGCAGGACTCTTCTTTACCCCGGGGCCTTCCGAAATCTAATATGAGTCCTTTAGCACCTCCGCAGAGTCAGGAGCGTTGAATGCGTTGTATTGGAGCTAACGGAATTTTTTCAGTCGAAAGTCAGGTGTCCTAACCATGATGGTTGATCAACTCGCCCGCCGAATTTTGAGTGGCAACTCCATCGTTCTAACGACCCATCGCCAATGCGATGGCGATGGATTGGGGGCCGAGCTCGCGCTCTTTTTTGCTCTCCGCAAGTTGCACAAAAACGTGACCATCATCAATGTCGACGCCACCCCTCGCAAATATCGTTTTCTTCAACCCAACCGATGGATCCAATATTTTAATGAAAACCCCAATTTGCCAGACAAAATGGATTTGGTCCTGATCTTTGACACCAATGACGAGCGTCTTCTTGAACCCTTGTATTCGGCCCTGCGGGAGAAAAAACCAAGTTTTGTCTTTCTCGATCATCATCCGATCTTGAGCCAAGGACCCAAACCCTCCAACGAATCCCTGATCGATGTGACCGCCGCCAGCACCGGGGAACTCGCGTACCGACTGATTCAAAAGCTGCAAGTGGCGATCGACTACGACATCGCGCGCTCTCTTTACACCAGCATCACTTTTGATACGCAACTTTACCGCTTTATTCGCAACTCTCCCAATTCCCACCTGATCGCGGCGGACCTGTTGCGATTCAATATCAATCCCGAGGAGATTCATCGCCATCTTTTTGGCAACCAGACCGTCAAGAAGATGGCCTTCCTGGCCAAGATTTTGGGTGAAATTGAATATTTCTGCGATAACCGGGTCGCGGTCCTGCGCCTCAAGGACAGCGAGCTTTTGTCCCATGAATTGGAATCCGATGAATCGCGCGATGTGGTCGATATGGTGATGACCGTCGAATCCTTGGAAGCGGCGGCCTTATTTCGCGAGGACGCCCCCCGCGAGTTCAAGGTGAGCCTTCGCAGCAAGGGGCAGGTGGAGGTTCTTTCGCTCGCCGAATCGATCGGTGGCGGCGGGCACCTGTTTGCCGCTGGAGCTTACTACAAGGGCGACTACGAGGAACTGAAGCGACACGTCGTCGATGGTCTGTCGCGCTCCCTCCCCTCGCTCCTGACTGGCAGTTGAGAAATGTCCCGTCGCGATCCTCGCCGTCGGAGCGAAATCATTTGCCGCTGCAATAATGTGAGCCGCGAAACTTTGGAAGACGCCATCGCCCAGGGCGGTTGCCAAACTCTCAATGAGATTTTCGACGCGACCTCGGCGGGGGTCGGCCCCTGTGGCGGCAGCTGCCGAAGAAAGATCGGGCCCCTGATGGAGCATTTTTTAAAAACCGGAGAGTTTCCCGAGAAAATCGTCGAAGACTTGCGAGGGAAAGAAAATCCTTAGGCGTGACCGAACAATAAGGTATCCATTTTTGCGCAGTGGATTTTGAGGCAGACCGAGGCGCAAGCCCGAAAGCGTAGCCTGGCGCTACGTTTACTTTATTGTTCCGTCACGCCTTAGGGGTCTGTGGAGACCCTTAATCGCTCAATCCGAAATGGAGGGGGTAGAGGTTTGATTCCAAAGCGAATCGCGCGTTCAGAGGCAATGCCGGGTCCGCCCACATCCGTAGCGCGTAGTTGAGAAACTGATCGACCGGCAAAACACGCTTGTCAAAATGAAATGAGATAATCATGACCGCGCTCATATAATCGTGCTCCCGGTTCTTGCTCTTGAAGAACTCCCCCATGATATCGTGAACCACATCCAAAGGCAGGACATCCGAATTCAACACGGGAGTGAGTCCCATCATGCCGACGTGTCTGAAGCGAGTCCGGTATTCAACCAAGCGTTGGTTCTGGGTTCTATGAAACTCCTCGGCGGTCCTCTCCAGTGCCGCATCAACGAGGAAATCGCCGACACTGGCTGCACGGTAACGAATCTTCATGTCGCGAAGTCTGCGAAAGCGGTTCTGCCAAAGCTCCCGGTTCGGTGGACAGTACAAACCTGACGACGGCGTGCAATCGATCCAAGGCACCATTTTTGTGCAGGACTGCAGTTGACTCATTAGATCGATGGAGCTCAAGATTTTTTCAGCCGCCATTGCGACATCGCACAAGTCGCCCAACAGCTCAGGGACAATATCCTGATGGCCCTGGCTATCGAGGACCGACACCTTTTTTCTCGCAAGGTAAAGCGAAGAATACCGTATAATCTCGTTAACATCGTGGGTCTCGGACAAAGCATAGAAGAGATGCGTGTCCTTTTCATTGATGAGACTTGCCACTTCAGATGCCAGGGTGGCCCTGGTCTGATGGAAGACCGACTTCGCGGTGATGGATGCCGGGAAGGTCGTGATCGCGTTCACAATCGCCACGACTTGGCCCGATTCATCAAAAACGGGTCCGCCACTGTTTCCTACCAATGAATAATTGGTCAAAAAGACCATTTGACCGTCGCCTTCAATCATCTGGCCCCGCGTCCAGCGTTTGAGCGTGCCCAGGGGATGACCCACGACATAATAATCCTTGCCGAAAAGTTCTTGTTCATCGGCAAAGCGAAATTTAGCGTAATTGGGAGTTCTTAATTTATTTCTTTTATGTTCATCGGTCCAAATCTGATAGATTGTCACATCGGCAAAAGGATCGACGTTCAGAGGCTCAACAAACACCGGCATTTCCGCGGAAAATTCGGTTCCGGACTGCGGAGGTGCCGAATCCACTTGTGGGGCTTCAAAATCAAAGTGAAGACCTATCTTGCAACCTTCGCGCGGGCACAAAATAAGCTCCGGATCCACCCCCAAAACATGATTGTTCGTCATCAATTTGCCATCACCAGAAATAAGAATTCCGGTTCCAGTCCCATTTCCCACATGAATCTTGACAACGGCTCGCGCCGCCGCCCGGATGGCGGGGGGAGCGGTGCGGATATGCCTCTGCGCCGTATAGGCCTCATTGGGAGCGGCAGGGAGAGGCGGCTTTTGCCCCCCGCCTACGCCAGCACGGTCAGAGCAGCCCACGACCAGCCCGAGGAAAAACACCAAAGCAAAGGTTTGAAGGAATTTACATTGCAACGCGGCGACAGCTAACACCAGAGTGAAAAATTCTCAATAGGCCTTTGGTGATTTGAAAAATATTCCTACCTCTGCAGCGTAGATTTTTTTGCGTCAGAAGAGAGCCTTCCCAGGCGATAATCAATCATCAATTGCACAACGGGCCGACACGTGCCGCAGGAGGTGCTCGCCGAAGTCTCACGGCTCACTTCGGCGGTGGTGTGAGCGCCGTTCATGATCGCCCGATCGATCCGCTCGGTGCTGACATTGCGGCAGTGACAGGTTTCTTCGTCAATAACGGGAAATTCCCAGTGACCCCGCAGGCGCAAGATAAATTCCCGCAGCAAGAGATCCACGTGACTGTGGCCGGCCGGCAGCGGCCAGGCGGCGGGATCGCCAGCGGTTTTGATGAGGGCTGAAACAGCAGCCAAAAAGGCGGCACACCCCGTGGCGTGAATGGTTAGCGTGGGCGGCGAAGCCGCCACGGGTGAGTCGCCCCCGGAATTCTCGCGAATTGCTGCGATGGCGTCTTGCCCGGCCAGGCGGACTTCAATCTTCATTTTCACAATTCATTCTCCCGCAAGAATGCGCTATCTTTCTTCAGCATGGCTGATCAAAAGAAACTCAACAAGATAAAATCAACGGTTCTGATGCGAGGTCTTTCCCTTGCAAAGATGACCATCAACACCAGCGCCCAACTCGCTTCCCATGGCGTGTCCTCGCTATTTTCTTCCGCCGATAAAAAGCAAGAAAGCTGGAAGGAGTTGCTCAAAGGCCAGGCGAGGATTCTTTCAAATGAGTTGGGGGAACTCAAGGGCTCCTTGATGAAGGCGGGGCAAATGCTTTCCATGTATGGTGAACATTTTTTGCCCGCGGAAGCCAACGAAATGCTGAAGAGCCTCCAGGCCGAATCGCCAGCCCTCGAGTGGCCAGCCATCGAAAAGGAACTGAAAAAAAATCTGTCGGCCGAAAAGCTCGCTGAATTGGAAATTGATCATGAACCGGTGGGTTCGGCCTCCCTCGGCCAAGTCCACCGCGCCAGGATCAAACAAACCGACGAATGGCTGGCCCTCAAAATCCAATACCCAGGCGTTAAGAAAGCCATCGACAGCGACCTGAAGGCTTTAAAGTCGATTTTTGGTTTGTTGAAGCTTTTGCCGCGCGGAAATATGGCCGATCACCTGTTCGCCGAAGTCCGGGACATGTTGATGCAAGAAACGGATTATCAATTGGAGGCGGAAGAAACTGAAACCTATCGCAAACGCCTGCAAGACGATCCCCGTTTTGTGGTGCCCAGGGTTTACCGTGAGTATTGTGGACGCCAGGTTCTCGCCACCTCTTATGAAAAAGGCCATCGCCCCGATGAGCCTTTGATATTGAACCTGAGCCAGGAGCGGAGAAATCGCCTGAGTCTGGCTTTTTTGGATCTTTACTTCCGTGAGCTTTTCGACTGGGGCATCGTCCAGACCGATCCCCATCTCGGCAATTACCGGGTGCGCCTGTCGCCCAGCGGGCAGGATCAACTGGTCCTTCTTGATTTCGGCGCCGTTCGCAAATATCCGAAGGAATTTCTTGATCCTTATTACCGCATGGTCTCCGCCGCCTATTTCAACAACACTGAAGAACTGAACTCGGCGGCTCTCGAACTTCGTTTCCTGACCGAGAACGACAGCCCCGCCCTTCGCCAGCTGTTTGAGGATTTTTGCCTGATGACGGTGGAGCCCTTTTTGTCTTTCGATGATCCTCGCAATCACGTGGGCCAGATTCAGCCGGACGGAAGTTATGATTGGGGCTCGTCCGATTTACCCCAGCGGCTGACCAAAAAAGTTTTTCAGATGATTCAGCGCTTTGAACTTCGGCCGCCCCCGCGCGAGATCCTATTCTTGGATCGCAAAACGGGCGGCGTCTTTGTTTTTCTCAAAGTCCTGGGAGCCCATATCAATGCCCGGGATTTGCTGTTGAGTTATTTACGCCGCTGACCTACCTACTTCGATGGGTCGTGTCCTCGCACTGCTCGGCCGGAAATTCAAATTCAATGGTCGCTTCGGCGATATCAAATTTGGCCAATAAGGATTGCTTAATCTCAGCTTTGATTTGCTGAAGCCGATCAGGCGCGACCTCTTGTTTCAGTTGAACGTGCGCCGTTAAGATATGTTCTTCGCCGTCCAGACTCCACAGGTGCGTATGGTGAACCCCCGCGACCAGGACGTGCCCGGCGATGCTTTTTTCCACTTCAGCGATGGCCAGGCCCGAGGGCAGAGCTTGCAGAAAGATCGCGCCCACCTGCAAGAACTGCTGAACGACTCGAATCGAAATCCACGCTGTCAGGGCCAAGGCCAGCGCTGAGTCCAAT